>NZ_CP109811.1:0-242500 GCF_014856545.2 Mesobacillus jeotgali
TTGGAGAACATTGCAGATCTCTGGAACAACGCTCTCGCTAAAATCGAGAAAAAGATCAGCAAGCCAAGTTTCGATACATGGCTCAAATCAACGAAGGCACATTCCTTGCAGGGAGACGTCCTTACGATTACAGCCCCGAATGAGTTTGCCCGTGACTGGCTGGAGGAACGCTATTCCCAGTTAATCAGCGGTATTTTGTATGAAATCACTGGTGAAGAGCTTTCTGTAAAATTTATCATTCCCCAGAACCAGAACGAAGAAGATCTCGACATTCCATTGCCGCCAAAAAGAGTGAAGAAAGACGATGATATTCCTGATTTGCCTGTCAGCATGCTCAACCCGAAGTATACATTTGATACTTTTGTCATTGGTTCGGGCAACCGTTTCGCACACGCAGCTTCGCTTGCAGTAGCTGAAGCGCCGGCAAAAGCCTATAATCCTTTATTCATTTATGGGGGCGTAGGACTTGGTAAGACCCACTTGATGCATGCCATCGGACATTATGTCCAGGATCATAATCCGAATGCGAAAGTGGTTTATTTGTCATCCGAAAAATTCACGAATGAATTCATCAATTCCATCAGGGACAATAAAGCGGGAGATTTCCGCAATAAATACCGCAATGTCGATGTCCTGCTCATTGATGATATTCAATTTTTGGCTGGAAAAGAACAAACACAGGAAGAGTTTTTCCATACATTCAATACATTGCATGAGGAAAGCAAGCAGATTGTCATCTCCAGTGACCGTCCGCCAAAAGAAATTCCGACGCTTGAAGACAGGCTGAGATCCCGCTTTGAATGGGGATTGATTACGGATATCACTCCGCCAGATCTCGAGACCAGGATTGCGATTCTCCGTAAAAAGGCTAAAGCAGAAGGCCTAGATATTCCGAATGAGGTTATGCTTTATATCGCGAACCAAATCGACTCCAACATCCGCGAGCTTGAGGGAGCATTGATCCGTGTCGTCGCTTATTCTTCATTGATTAACAAGGATATCAATGCGGACCTTGCTGCTGAAGCGCTAAAGGATATAATTCCGAGCTCCAAGCCGAAGGTAATCACGATTCTCGACATCCAGAGGGTCGTAGGCCAGCATTTCAATGTGAAGCTAGAGGACTTTAAAGCGAAGAAAAGGACAAAATCTGTCGCATTCCCTAGGCAAATTGCTATGTACTTATCTAGAGAACTGACTGACTTCTCTCTGCCTAAAATTGGCGAAGAATTTGGAGGGCGTGACCACACAACGGTCATCCATGCCCATGAAAAAATTTCAAAGATGATTGCAGTTGATTCAAGTCTGCAAAAGCAGCTAAAAGAAATAAATGAGCAATTAAGGGTTTAGGAAAGTGTGAATAACTCTCCATTGGTTACGCACAGTCTGTCCACATGTGGATAGACTGTCTTTCCTTTGAAAAAATCCACTTATCCACAAATCCACAGGCCCTACTAGTACTTCTACTATTTTTTAAAACATATTAGTATATGCAATACAGAAAAAAAATATTCCTAACTGGAGGCTAAAAAATGAGATTTATTATCCAGCGCGATTCATTGCTTCAAAGCGTCCAAGACGTAATGAAGGCAGTGACGAGCAGAACAACAATCCCTATTTTGACAGGTATTAAGATTGTTGCGAATGAAGAGGGAGTAACTCTTACAGGCAGCGATTCTGATATTTCCATCGAATCATTCATTCCGAAAGAAGAAGCTGGGGATGAAATCGTCGAAATCAAACAACCAGGATCTATTGTTTTGCAGGCGCGTTTCTTTAGTGAAATCGTTAAGAAGCTTCCTACAGATTCAGTAGAAATCGAAGTCCACAATAATCTGCAGACCATTATTCGTTCTGGTAAATCAGAATTTAACCTAAATGGCCTGGATGCTGAGGAATATCCACATCTTCCGCAAATTTCGGAAGAGCATGTTTTTAAAATTCCTACAGACTTATTAAAAGGCCTGATTCGCCAGACTGTCTTTTCAGTGTCCACCTCAGAAACACGCCCAATCTTGACAGGTGTAAACTGGAAGGTCGAAAACAATGAATTAATCTGTATTGCTACAGATAGCCACAGGCTTGCATTACGAAAAGCGAAGCTCGAAGCAGAGAACACTGGAAGCTATAATGTGGTCATCCCGGGTAAAAGCTTGACAGAATTGAGCAAGATTCTAGATGACAGCTCAGAATCAGTGGATATTGTCATTACAGAAAACCAAGTATTGTTCAAAGCAAAGCACTTATTGTTCTTCTCAAGACTGCTGGAAGGAAATTATCCTGACACTGGAAGATTGATCCCGACTGAGAGCAAAACAGATGTAGTCGTTAACACGAAAGAATTCCTTCATGCAATCGACCGTGCATCTTTGCTTGCCAGAGAAGGAAGAAACAATGTGGTTAAGTTTTCTACAATCGAAGGCGGCGCTATCGAGGTTTCCTCCAACACGCCGGAAATCGGTACTGTTGTCGAAGAAATCCAAAGCCAATCAATCGATGGCGAGGATCTGAAAATTTCATTCAGCGCAAAATATATGATGGATGCCTTAAAAGCATTGGAAGGAACAGAGATCCAAATCAGCTTTACAGGCGCAATGAGACCATTCGTCATCCGACCGCTCCACGACGACTCCATCCTGCAGCTGATTCTGCCGGTACGAACTTACTAAAATCCATACTGCCACCAGTTTTATTGCTGGTGGTTTTTTTTATAAAAGGACAAGGGAAAGTCGATTTCAGAGTTGTCTAGCTACAGCGCCTAGACCCTCGAGACGCTTGTCTAGTTTCGCCTCCTAGAAACTTTGAAACTTCAACTCCGCCGGCAGAAGCAAAAACACTTCTTTGTCGGAGTCTCCAGTTTCTGCGTTTCTGGGCAGTCGGCTATACTTTTATTTCGGTCCGCCCAATGAAGTCAAAGAGCGACTTCACTGGTCGGCCCTCCAACGCTTGTCGGGTCTAATCGAGGCGCTTCCGCTTTTCTAATAAGAAAATTTGTTTCTATGGAAAAAATTTAGTAAAATAAAGTATTAAGTCCTTTTGGAAGAAAAGGGTGAGAAACGTGAATGAGGAAATAAAAATTGATACTGAATATATTACGCTTGGCCAATTCCTGAAACTTGCTGATGTAATCCAATCAGGCGGAATGGCAAAGTGGTTTTTAAGTGAACATGATGTTTTTATCAATGGTGAACAAGATCAGCGAAGAGGAAGGAAGCTTCGTTCCGGCGATCAGGTATCAATTCCTGGTTTAGGCGAGTTCAGCATAACGCAATAATCCAGAGGATGAACTGTTCATGTATATAGAGGAACTGCAATTAAGGAATTACCGCAATTACCAGGGATTAGAGGCGGCATTTGAAAATAAGGTAAATGTCATCCTCGGGGAGAATGCTCAGGGGAAAACGAATGTCATGGAGTCCATCTACGTGCTGGCAATGGCAAAATCGCACCGTACCTCCAATGATAAAGATTTAATTCGCTGGGATGAGGAATATGCTAAAATAGAGGGACGGATTAAAAAAAGCAACGGTTCATTGCCCATGCAGCTTGTCATTTCAAAAAAAGGCAAGAAGGCGAAGGTCAATCATCTTGAACAGCGGAAGCTAAGCCAGTATGTCGGCAATATGAATGTCGTCATGTTTGCTCCTGAGGATCTTAATCTTGTAAAAGGGAGCCCTCAAGTAAGACGACGATTTGTCGATATGGAAATTGGACAGGTATCGGCGATTTATTTGCATGACATGGGCCAGTACAACAAAATCCTTCAGCAGCGGAATCATTATCTCAAGCAGATGCAGATCAAAAAGGCTTCAGACCATACAATGCTCGATATTCTGACTGAACAATTTATCCAGGCAGCTGCAAGGATCAACGTGAAGCGGTTTGAATTCCTGAATTTGCTCGAACAGTGGGCATTGCCGATACACCAGGGAATATCGAGAGGGCTTGAGGATTTAAAAATAGTCTATAAACCCTCAGCAGAGGTATCAGAAGATGATGATTTGTCGAAAATGATAGCAGTGTATGAAGAAAAATTTGCTAAAATGAAGATGAGAGAAATTGACCGGGGGACCACTATGTTCGGGCCGCACCGGGATGATCTGCAATTTTTCGTGAATGGCCGTGATGTCCAGACATTCGGATCACAGGGTCAGCAGCGGACGACAGCACTTTCGGTGAAGCTGGCGGAAATTGAATTGATCAATTCAGAAATTGGCGAATATCCAATCCTGCTGCTTGATGATGTCCTGTCTGAGTTAGATGATTATCGCCAATCCCATTTATTAAATACCATCCAGGGGAAAGTTCAAACCTTCGTCACGACCACTAGTGTGGATGGGATTGACCATCAGACATTAAGAGAAGCTGCCACTTACAAAGTGAAAACCGGCGAAATGTCAAGAATCCAATGAGGTGGACTACATGTATTTGCATGTTGGTGAAGAAGTCCTAGTCAGGACAAAAGATATTATAGCGATATTAGATATTGAAAGCGCCAGTTCTTCTCCATTCATGGAGGAGTTCATAACGCGCCAGGACCAGCAGATTATCCATTTGGCCAAGGGAACGGTCAAATCAATCGTGGTAACAGGAAATCATATATATTATTCCCCACTTGCATCAGGAACATTAAAGAAACGCTCCCAAAAATTATCCGTTCAGGAATTTTAATAGATCGGCATCTTCGCAAAAAATGTCGAAAAACAACGATATATGCGAAAATAGCTAATAGATATTTTTTCAAAAAGTTGAGTCAAAATGAAAGTGTAGGTGATCGATATGGCTATGGAGGAACAATCCATGCAAGGACAAGCGTACGATGAAAACCAGATACAAGTGCTTGAGGGCCTGGAAGCTGTACGCAAACGTCCAGGGATGTATATCGGATCAACGAGTGGAAAAGGCTTGCACCATCTTGTATGGGAAATCGTTGATAATAGTATAGATGAAGCACTTGCCGGCTATTGTGACGAGATCAATGTCATTATCGAAGAGGATAACAGTATTACAGTTCAGGATAATGGCCGTGGAATCCCTGTCGGTATCCACGAAAAAATGGGAAGGCCAGCAGTCGAGGTCATCATGACAGTACTTCACGCCGGAGGGAAATTCGGCGGCGGAGGCTATAAGGTTTCCGGAGGCCTCCACGGTGTTGGTGCATCCGTTGTTAATGCCCTGTCTACGTATCTTGAAGTATTTGTCCATCGTGATGGCAAAGTCCATTATCAAAAGTTCGAACGAGGCGCTGTTGGTGACCCGTTGAAGGTCATTGACGAAACGGACCGTACAGGAACAACTGTCCACTTCAAGCCTGACCCAGAGATTTTCACCGAGACATTGGAATATGACTATGATACACTCGCAAACCGTCTGCGTGAGCTTGCCTTCCTGAACAGAGCAATCAAGATCACGATTGAGGATAAGCGCGGCGAAGGCAAAAAGAATGAGTATTATTACGAGGGTGGAATTAAATCCTATGTTGAGCATTTAAACCGTACTAGGGAAGTCCTTCACGAAGAACCGATTTATATTGAGGGTGAAAAAGAAGGCATCACAGTAGAGGTAGCTCTTCAATATAACGATAGCTTCACTGGCAACATTTACTCATTCGCTAACAATATCCACACTTATGAGGGTGGTACGCATGAGTTTGGCTTCAAAACAGCTTTGACTCGTGTAATTAACGATTATGCCCGTAAGCATGGAATCTTCAAGGAAAGTGATTCAAATCTCTCAGGTGAAGATGTACGTGAAGGCTTGACGGCTATCGTTTCGGTCAAGCATCCGGATCCACAGTTCGAGGGCCAGACAAAAACAAAGCTCGGAAATTCTGAGGTTCGTACGGTAACTGACACACTATTTTCCGACCACTTTGAAAAATTCATGCTCGAAAATCCGAATGTTGCGAGAAAGATTGTCGACAAAGGACTGATGGCAGCAAGAGCAAGACTTGCGGCGAAAAAGGCACGCGAACTGACAAGGAGAAAGAGTGCACTTGAAATTTCAAGCTTGCCGGGAAAACTGGCTGACTGTTCTTCAAAGGACCCATCCATCAGTGAAATCTATGTCGTTGAGGGTGACTCTGCGGGCGGATCTGCCAAGCAGGGCCGTGACCGCCACTTCCAGGCGATCCTGCCATTACGCGGTAAAATCCTGAACGTTGAAAAATCACGCCTGGATAAAATTTTATCCAATAATGAGGTAAGAGCGATCATTACGGCGATCGGCACAGGAATTGGCGAAGACTTCGACCTTTCAAAAGCTCGATACCAAAAAATCGTAATCATGACCGACGCCGATGTCGACGGCGCTCATATCCGTACTTTATTATTGACGTTTTTCTACCGTTATATGAGAAAGATCCTTGAAGCAGGGTACATTTATATTGCCCAGCCGCCTTTATACAAGATCCAGCAAGGTAAGAAAGTCGAGTATGCTTATAACGACAAGCAGCTTGAAGAGATTCTCGCGGAACTTCCACAGCAGCCGAAGCCAGGCATCCAGCGTTACAAGGGTCTTGGTGAGATGAATCCAGAGCAGCTATGGGAGACAACGATGAATCCTGAAACAAGGACACTGCTCCAGGTAAGCCTTGAAGATGCAATCGAATCGGATGAAACCTTTGAAATCCTGATGGGTGATAAGGTAGAGCCTCGACGCAATTTCATCGAGCAGAATGCGCTTTATGTAAAGAACCTGGATATTTAATAATATATGCTCAGGATAGAAGGTTCTGCCTCTATCCTGCTTTTTCTGAAATGGCCAAGGGGCCGCGCAAAGCGCTTTGCCCCTGTATGGCCGTGCTGAAAAGAGTTCCTAAAGGAGGTCTCTCTTAAATGGCTGAAACACCAAATCCACGTGTAAAAGAGATTAATATTAGCCAGGAAATGCGATCATCCTTCCTGGATTATGCGATGAGTGTTATCGTCGCACGTGCGCTTCCAGATGTCCGTGACGGCTTGAAGCCGGTACACAGAAGGATTCTGTACGCGATGCATGACCTTGGCATGCATTCAGATAAGGCCTACAAAAAATCGGCGAGGATCGTCGGTGAAGTTATCGGTAAGTATCACCCTCACGGTGACTCTGCTGTATACGACACAATGGTCCGTATGGCTCAGGATTTTAACTATCGTTATATGCTTGTTGATGGACATGGAAACTTTGGTTCTGTCGATGGCGACGCGGCTGCTGCGATGCGTTATACAGAAGCTCGTATGTCGAAAATCTCGATGGAGCTTCTGCGCGACATCAATAAAGATACAATTGATTATCAGGACAACTATGACGGTTCTGAAAGAGAACCCATTGTCATGCCTTCAAGGTTCCCGAACCTGCTCGTCAACGGTACGTCCGGTATCGCTGTCGGAATGGCGACAAACATCCCTCCTCACCAGCTTGGCGAGGTGATAGATGGGGTATTGGCAATCAGTAAGGATCCTGACATGACCATCATGGAATTGATGGAGATCATCACAGGACCTGACTTCCCGACAGCAGGATTGATATTAGGCCGCAGCGGCATCCGCAAGGCTTATGAGACTGGCCGCGGTTCAATTACCCTGCGTGCGAAGGTTGAAATCGAACAGAAATCAAACGGCAAGGAAGTCATCATTGTTAGAGAACTGCCTTACCAGGTTAACAAAGCCAAGCTGATTGAAAAAATCGCTGAATTAGTCCGCGACAAGAGGCTTGACGGCATCACAGACCTGCGAGATGAATCTGACCGGAAGGGTATGAGGATTGTAATTGAAGTTCGCAAGGATGCGAATGCCAATGTCCTTTTAAATAACCTTTATAAACAAACTGCATTGCAGACAAGCTTTGGTATCAACCTTCTCGCTTTAGTCGATGGACAGCCGAAGGTCCTTAACCTCAAACAATGTCTGACCTACTATCTCGATCATCAGGTAGTCGTCATTAGACGCCGCACAGAGTTTGAACTTAGGAAGGCTGAAGCACGTGCCCACATTCTCGAAGGTCTGCGAATCGCACTTGATAACCTTGATGCGGTCATTAGCCTGATCAGAAGCTCACGCACCACGGATATCGCAAGAGAAGGATTGATGACGCAGTTCAAGCTGTCCGAAAAACAAGCACAGGCAATCCTTGACATGCGTCTGCAGAGGCTTACTGGCTTGGAACGCGAAAAGATCGAAGAAGAGTTCCAAAACCTTATGCAGCTGATTTCTGAATTAAAAGCGATCCTTGCTGATAATGAAAAAGTGCTGGAAATCATCCGCGAAGAACTTACTGAAATCAAGGAGCGCTTCAACGATGAGCGCCGTACGGAAATCGTATCGGGCGGATTGGAAATGATCGAGGATGAAGACTTGATTCCTCGTGAAAATATCGTCATTACCCTGACACATAACGGCTACGTTAAGCGCCTGCCTGTATCCACATACAGAGCACAGCGTCGCGGGGGCCGAGGAATCCAGGGTATGGGAACGAATGAAGATGATTTTGTAGAACACCTGATCACTACTTCAACACACGATACGATTCTTTTCTTTACAAACAAGGGTAAGGTGTATCGTTCGAAGGGTTACGAAATCCCTGAATTCAGCCGTACAGCGAAGGGAATTCCAATTATCAACCTATTGGAAATCGAGAAAGGCGAGTGGGTCAACGCCATCATTCCTGTTTCAGAATTCGTGGATGACTGGTTCCTGTTCTTCACAACGAAAGAAGGGATCTCAAAACGTTCACCGCTTTCATCATTTGCGAATATCCGAAACAATGGACTAATTGCCCTGAACTTGCGTGAAGGCGATGAATTGATCTCAGTCCGGATGACAGATGGCAGCAAGGAAATGATCATCGGCACGAAGAATGGCTTATTGATTCGTTTCCCTGAAACCGATGTCCGCTCTATGGGACGTACTGCCACAGGTGTTAAAGGTATTACCCTATCTGATGATGATGAAGTTGTCGGCATGGAAGTCCTTGAAGAAACTACTGAAATCCTTGTTGTAACGAAGAACGGATACGGAAAAAGAACCCCTTCTGAAGAATACAGAAGGCAAGGCCGAGGCGGTAAAGGAATCAAGACATGTAACATCACTGATAAAAACGGCGACCTTGTGACGATGAAAGTCGTGACTGGAGAAGAAGACCTCATGCTGATCACAACAGGCGGTGTCCTGATTCGTATCCCGGTAAGTTCAATCTCCATGACAGGCCGTAATACACAGGGGGTAAAACTGATCAGCCTCAACAAAGCAGAAAACGAATATGTTGCGACAGTTGCGAAAGTCGATAAGGAAGAAGAAAAGCCTGAAGACGCCGAACTGGATGAAAATGCTGAAGGCACAGTTGATCCTGAAGAAGTTGCCAGTGAAGGAACAGAAACGCCTGAACAGCCAACTGAAGCGGATGAAGATTAAACTTTTGAGAGGAACACAAAATTGTGTTCCTCTTTTTTGGTAAAATAAAGTAAAATAAATTGTAAGAAAATTAAAATTCTGGGGTGGAAAGCCTTGCGCGTACTAGTAGACAACCTTAAAGAGGGCTGTATCCTTACTGATGATGTTCTTAGTAAAACGAATAGACCTATCATGAATAAAAAAACAGTATTATCAGATCATCTAATAGGAATCCTGAAAGTTTTTCTGGTTAAAGAAGTAGATGTGGAGAAAACATTAGTGAATGGTTTGCCTTTTCATGCACCTTCGACTGGCAGCGATAAGAAAGCGGGCTTGAAGTCTAATGAGGATGGAGAGACTTTTATCGATCAGTTTTTACAGGCCAGACAGAAATTCAGGAAAGAGTTTACCTCCTGGCAATCAGGAATGCAGATAGATATTGCTAAACTGAGAACGATTATTGTTCCTTTGATTGAGCAGGCAGAGATGACTTCTTCGGATATATTCAATCTTCATCATTATTCAACCAAGGTTGAATACATATATGATCATCCATTGGCCGTAGGGATCATCAGTGCTTTCATCGCCAAAAAGCTGAATTACAGCAAAGGGGATATCACCCAGATTGCACTGGCTGGATGTTTATCGGATTGTGGAATGGCGAAAATCAGTCCATCACTTCTTAATAAAAGCTCGACTTTAACTGTAGATGAATTTGAAGAGATTAAAAAGCATCCTACATACAGCTATCAGATGGTAAAAAACAGTCCATTGCTAAAGGACGCTTCAAAGATTGCCATTCTTCATCATCATGAAAGAATGGATGGGAGCGGCTATCCATTTGGTGAAAAGGCAAATAGGATTCATCCTTTTGCAAAAATCCTTGCTGTAGCTGATTCTTTCCATGCGATGACTTCGGAAAGGATTTATAAGCCAAAACACTCTCCATTCAAAGTAATTGAGATGATCAATGAGGAGCTATTTGGCGAATTCGACATTACCGCCCTGAAAGCATTGAGTTCTGCAATCATGAATTATTCTGTTGGAACAAAAATCCGTCTATCTGATGGACAGGCAGCAGAAATCATTTTTGTAGAAGAAAAGAATCCGGCAAGACCGCTGGTTAAGTTGCTTGAGTCAGAACAGATCCTTGCTTTGGAAAAGAACAGGTACTTGCATATCGAGGAAATCATTTAGTAAGCTGGCGTTCTATGCCGGCTTTTGTTTTTTAATAGAGAGCATGCCGATGTCTTTTGGGATCTGAAAAAGATATATGACTAAAAAACTATTTAGTTTTAAGAAAGTGGCTAAAAAGTATTGCATTAAAATAATTTGCCTGATATAATCTTCAAAGTCAGTAACGAGACAGCAACTTTCAAATCAATAGTTTTTGAAAAAAGTTATTGACTTATACAGTTAGTAAATGTTATATTATTAAAGTCGCTTCGGGGCGACAATGCAAGAGTTGCTCTTTGAAAACTAAACAAACAAGCGTCAACAAACAATAAATTTTCATGGCTTCTATTATAGAAGAACATGAGCCAACGTTTTAACTTATGAGCTAAACTCATAACTCTTTTTTGGAGAGTTTGATCCTGGCTCAGGACGAACGCTGGCGGCGTGCCTAATACATGCAAGTCGAGCGGATCTTCATTAGCTTGCTTTTGAAGATCAGCGGCGGACGGGTGAGTAACACGTGGGCAACCTGCCTGTAAGACTGGGATAACTTCGGGAAACCGGAGCTAATACCGGATAATCCTTTCCCTCACATGAGGGAAAGCTGAAAGACGGTTTCGGCTGTCACTTACAGATGGGCCCGCGGCGCATTAGCTAGTTGGTGAGGTAACGGCTCACCAAGGCAACGATGCGTAGCCGACCTGAGAGGGTGATCGGCCACACTGGGACTGAGACACGGCCCAGACTCCTACGGGAGGCAGCAGTAGGGAATCTTCCGCAATGGACGAAAGTCTGACGGAGCAACGCCGCGTGAACGATGAAGGCTTTCGGGTCGTAAAGTTCTGTTGTTAGGGAAGAACAAGTACCGGAGTAACTGCCGGTACCTTGACGGTACCTAACCAGAAAGCCACGGCTAACTACGTGCCAGCAGCCGCGGTAATACGTAGGTGGCAAGCGTTGTCCGGAATTATTGGGCGTAAAGCGCGCGCAGGCGGTTCCTTAAGTCTGATGTGAAAGCCCCCGGCTCAACCGGGGAGGGTCATTGGAAACTGGGGAACTTGAGTGCAGAAGAGGAGAGCGGAATTCCACGTGTAGCGGTGAAATGCGTAGAGATGTGGAGGAACACCAGTGGCGAAGGCGGCTCTCTGGTCTGTAACTGACGCTGAGGCGCGAAAGCGTGGGGAGCGAACAGGATTAGATACCCTGGTAGTCCACGCCGTAAACGATGAGTGCTAAGTGTTAGAGGGTTTCCGCCCTTTAGTGCTGCAGCAAACGCATTAAGCACTCCGCCTGGGGAGTACGGCCGCAAGGCTGAAACTCAAAGGAATTGACGGGGGCCCGCACAAGCGGTGGAGCATGTGGTTTAATTCGAAGCAACGCGAAGAACCTTACCAGGTCTTGACATCCTCTGACAACCCTAGAGATAGGGCGTTCCCCTTCGGGGGACAGAGTGACAGGTGGTGCATGGTTGTCGTCAGCTCGTGTCGTGAGATGTTGGGTTAAGTCCCGCAACGAGCGCAACCCTTGATCTTAGTTGCCAGCATTCAGTTGGGCACTCTAAGGTGACTGCCGGTGACAAACCGGAGGAAGGTGGGGATGACGTCAAATCATCATGCCCCTTATGACCTGGGCTACACACGTGCTACAATGGATGGAACAAAGGGCCGCAAAACCGCGAGGTCGAGCCAATCCCATAAATCCATTCTCAGTTCGGATTGCAGGCTGCAACTCGCCTGCATGAAGCCGGAATCGCTAGTAATCGCGGATCAGCATGCCGCGGTGAATACGTTCCCGGGCCTTGTACACACCGCCCGTCACACCACGAGAGTTTGTAACACCCGAAGTCGGTGGGGTAACCTTTTGGAGCCAGCCGCCTAAGGTGGGACAGATGATTGGGGTGAAGTCGTAACAAGGTAGCCGTATCGGAAGGTGCGGCTGGATCACCTCCTTTCTAAGGATATTGCCGTAATGGCAATCGGAATGCGAATCTTTCGATTCGTACTTGTTGATTAGCTTGTTTGTTTAGTTTTGAGGGAGCGATTCCTCTATATATGATATATGGGCCTATAGCTCAGCTGGTTAGAGC
Source organism: Mesobacillus jeotgali (assembly GCF_014856545.2). Lineage (NCBI taxonomy): Bacteria > Bacillati > Bacillota > Bacilli > Caryophanales > Bacillaceae > Mesobacillus > Mesobacillus jeotgali. The sequence continues at coordinate 12,628 of NZ_CP109811.1, forward strand.
GCACGCCTGATAAGCGTGAGGTCGGTGGTTCGAGTCCACTTAGGCCCACCATATATCTTTCATAACGGGGCCTTAGCTCAGCTGGGAGAGCGCCTGCCTTGCACGCAGGAGGTCAGCGGTTCGATCCCGCTAGGCTCCACCATGTCGCTTTTAGAGCGCATGTTTTTTGTTCCTTGAAAACTAGATAATCGTAAGTAAGAAGAACCAAGAAAAAACCGAGTGATCGCCATTTTAGTTTTTCTCTCTATTTAATAGAGAAATGACCTTTTAGGTTAAGTTAGAAAGGGCGCACGGTGGATGCCTTGGCACTAGGAGCCGATGAAGGACGGGACTAACACCGATATGCTTCGGGGAGCTGTAAGTAAGCTTTGATCCGGAGATTTCCGAATGGGGAAACCCACTGTTCGTAATGGAACAGTATCTTTGCCTGAATACATAGGGCATTGAAGGCAGACCCGGGGAACTGAAACATCTAAGTACCCGGAGGAAGAGAAAGCAAACGCGATTCCCTGAGTAGCGGCGAGCGAAACGGGACATAGCCCAAACCAAGAGGCTTGCCTCTTGGGGTTGTAGGACACTCAACATGGAGTTACAAAGGAACGGGGTAGATGAAGTGGTCTGGAAAGGCCCGTCAGAGAAGGTAAAAACCCTGTAGTTGAAACTTCGTTCCCTCCTGAGTGGATCCTGAGTACGGCGGGACACGAGAAATCCCGTCGGAAGCTGGGAGGACCATCTCCCAAGGCTAAATACTCCCTAGTGACCGATAGTGAACCAGTACCGTGAGGGAAAGGTGAAAAGCACCCCGGAAGGGGAGTGAAAGAGATCCTGAAACCGTGTGCCTACAAGTAGTCAGAGCCCGTTCATGGGTGATGGCGTGCCTTTTGTAGAATGAACCGGCGAGTTACGATTACATGCAAGGTTAAGTTGATGAGACGGAGCCGCAGCGAAAGCGAGTCTGAATAGGGCGAATGAGTATGTGGTCGTAGACCCGAAACCAGGTGATCTACCCATGTCCAGGGTGAAGGTTGGGTAACACCAACTGGAGGCCCGAACCCACGCACGTTGAAAAGTGCGGGGATGAGGTGTGGGTAGCGGAGAAATTCCAATCGAACTTGGAGATAGCTGGTTCTCTCCGAAATAGCTTTAGGGCTAGCCTCACGTTGTAAGAGTCTTGGAGGTAGAGCACTGTTTGGACTAGGGGCCCTCATCGGGTTACCGAATTCAGACAAACTCCGAATGCCAAAGACTTATCCGTGGGAGTCAGACTGCGAGTGATAAGATCCGTAGTCAAAAGGGAAACAGCCCAGACCACCAGCTAAGGTCCCAAAGTATACGTTAAGTGGAAAAGGATGTGGAGTTGCTTAGACAACCAGGATGTTGGCTTAGAAGCAGCCACCATTTAAAGAGTGCGTAATAGCTCACTGGTCGAGTGACTCTGCGCCGAAAATGTACCGGGGCTAAACGTATCACCGAAGCTGTGGATTGACATCTTAGATGTCAGTGGTAGGAGAGCGTTCTAAGGGCGTTGAAGTCAGACCGTAAGGACTGGTGGAGCGCTTAGAAGTGAGAATGCCGGTATGAGTAGCGAAAGATGGGTGAGAATCCCATCCACCGAATGCCTAAGGTTTCCTGAGGAAGGCTCGTCCTCTCAGGGTTAGTCGGGACCTAAGCCGAGGCCGAAAGGCGTAGGCGATGGACAACAGGTTGATATTCCTGTACCACCTCTTTATCGTTTGAGCAATGGGGGGACGCAGGAGGATAGGGTAAGCGCGCTGTTGGATATGCGCGTCTAAGCAGTTAGGCTGCAAGTGAGGCAAATCCCGCTTGCGTGAAGGCTGAGCTGTGACAGCGAGGGAAATATAGTACCGAAGTTCCTGATTCCACACTGCCAAGAAAAGCCTCTAGCGAGATAAAAGGTGCCCGTACCGCAAACCGACACAGGTAGGCGAGGAGAGAATCCTAAGGTGAGCGAGAGAACTCTCGTTAAGGAACTCGGCAAAATGACCCCGTAACTTCGGGAGAAGGGGTGCTCATTTGGGTGAATAGCCCGGATGAGCCGCAGTGAATAGGCCCAGGCGACTGTTTAGCAAAAACACAGGTCTCTGCGAAGCCGCAAGGCGAAGTATAGGGGCTGACGCCTGCCCGGTGCTGGAAGGTTAAGAGGAGGGGTTAGCTCACGCGAAGCTCTGAATCGAAGCCCCAGTAAACGGCGGCCGTAACTATAACGGTCCTAAGGTAGCGAAATTCCTTGTCGGGTAAGTTCCGACCCGCACGAAAGGCGTAACGATCTGGGCACTGTCTCAACGAGAGACTCGGTGAAATTATAGTACCTGTGAAGATGCAGGTTACCCGCGACAGGACGGAAAGACCCCGTGGAGCTTTACTGTAGCCTGATATTGAATTTTGGTACAGCTTGTACAGGATAGGTAGGAGCCTGAGAAACCGGAGCGCCAGCTTCGGTGGAGGCGTCGGTGGGATACTACCCTGGCTGTATTGAAATTCTAACCCACGCCCCTGATCGGGGCGGGAGACAGTGTCAGGTGGGCAGTTTGACTGGGGCGGTCGCCTCCTAAAGAGTAACGGAGGCGCCCAAAGGTTCCCTCAGAATGGTTGGAAATCATTCGCAGAGTGTAAAGGCACAAGGGAGCTTGACTGCGAGACCTACAAGTCGAGCAGGGACGAAAGTCGGGCTTAGTGATCCGGTGGTTCCGCATGGAAGGGCCATCGCTCAACGGATAAAAGCTACCCCGGGGATAACAGGCTTATCTCCCCCAAGAGTCCACATCGACGGGGAGGTTTGGCACCTCGATGTCGGCTCATCGCATCCTGGGGCTGTAGTCGGTCCCAAGGGTTGGGCTGTTCGCCCATTAAAGCGGTACGCGAGCTGGGTTCAGAACGTCGTGAGACAGTTCGGTCCCTATCCGTCGTGGGCGCAGGAAATTTGAGAGGAGCTGTCCTTAGTACGAGAGGACCGGGATGGACGCACCGCTGGTGTACCAGTTGTCTTGCCAAAGGCATCGCTGGGTAGCTATGTGCGGACGGGATAAGTGCTGAAAGCATCTAAGCATGAAGCCCCCCTCAAGATGAGATTTCCCATAGCGCAAGCTAGTAAGAACCCTGAAAGATGATCAGGTTGATAGGTCAGAGGTGGAAGCGCGGTGACGTGTGGAGCTGACTGATACTAATCGTTCGAGGACTTAACCAAAATGATTACTCGTTCTTCTTGAATTCTTCTTACACATTATCTAGTTTTGAGGGAATAAAACCTCAAACCAAATAGTCTGGTGGCGATGGCGAGAAGGTCACACCCGTTCCCATACCGAACACGGAAGTTAAGCTTCTCAGCGCCGATGGTAGTTGGGGGTTTCCCCCTGTGAGAGTAGGACGCCGCCGGGCACACGAAAGAACAGCTGTAATGGCTGTTCCTTTTTTGTATGCAAATTTATAAAAGGTGTTGGAAATGTAGCAGCAAGTGAATATATTTAGTCTGACTTCGGACAAGTTTACAGGTAATGAATGAAAAGATGTCTGAATCAGATGCAACTTCAGACAGGTTTGCAGGAAAAGATCAAAAAGTTGTCTGAACCTGAGGCAACTTCAGACAGGTTTGCAGGAAAAGATCAAAAAGTTGTCTGAACTGGAGTCAACTTCAGACAGGTTTGGAGGAAAAAGCCGAAAAGTTGTCTGAACCTGGTGCAACTTCGGACAGGTTTGAAGGAAAAACACGAAAAGTTGTCTGAACCTGAAGCAACTTCAGACAGGTTTGGAGAAAGAAGTCAAAAAGCTGTCTGAACCTGAGTCAACTTCAGACAGGTTTGCAGGAAAAGATCGAAAAGCTGTCTGAATCTGGTGCAACTTCGGACAGGTTTGAAGGAAAAACACGAAAAGTTGTCTGAAACTTAAGCAACTTCAGACAGGTTTGGTGGAAAAGCACAAAAAGCTGTCTGAACCTGATGCAACTTCAGACAGGTTTTCAGGAAAAGATCGAAAAGTTGTCTGAACCTGATGCAACTTCAGACAGGTTTGAAGGAAAATTCGAAAAGCTGTCTAAACCTAAGCCATCTTCAGACAGGTTTGGAGGAAAAGCACAAAAAGCTGTCTGAACTTAAGGCAACTTTAGACAGGTTTCCAAGAAAAAATGAAAAGTTGTCAAAAGCATACTCCTCTTATTAGCCACATAACAAAGACCCCCTGAATTAATCAGAAGGTCTTATTATATGTTATTTCTTTTTCTTCCCAAGGGATTGCAATTGATCCATTACCTTCGCGCGTGACTTTTGGTCTTTTAGCAAGTATGCTGAACCTAGAGCTACAGCTGTCATCATTAGTTTTTTTCTATCCATATTAAAACCTCCTCGGTTATGCAAAGTTGATATAAGTGAAATTCCCGATATCGGCTTACCTAAACATATCTATCATCAGCTGTAATGCGTGTAGAAGTTCCAACCCTTGAGGTTATTACTTATTCATTAGGTACTGGTAAATTAAGTAAGGTCCTTTTCTTAATGTTGATTTTAAAAAGGACTGGATCAATGGATAGTCTTCATTGGGCATCATTTTGATTAACTCACTCCACCATTCTGTTTCATAGCGTGCAATCATTCCGAGATTATATAACAGTAAGTAGTGCAGCAGCAGTTCTGGAAATAGAAATAAGTCACCTTTATTTAAGGGAAATACATAATGCTGCTCTTCCAGATTGTATTTTAACGGAAGGGGTTCTTGTGTTTCCTTTAAGTTTGCTTCAAACCTGATTCGATTAGGGTCCTCTACAAAAGAGACAGGAATAGAGGATTTGGCCTGATAGAACTCCTTAAAGCGGTTCTCGGTCATATGAAAATGGTCGATTATGGTTTTAGACAGTGAAAAACTTGAGTCACTTGCTTTAACTACTTCAAATATTTGCTTGCCTCTTAAGTCAGAAAAGATGCCGGATAATTCCGGAATCAGTTCCATTACGTCACCCATTGTTGCTTTTTCACCTTCCAATTGTTTCATGTGGAACATTTTTTCTGCCATAAGTGAGAATAGCCCATTCTTTTGAAACTTCACTTCATCGTCTGTGAAGCTGTACTGTTGTTTTTTTCGTTTTCTTGTGGAGACGCCGTGAGCAAGAACGGAAGTGGTTTCAGGGTAATCAGGTTCGACTGTCAGGATGCATGCTTTTATTAGATGGACAAGTCCGTAAAAGAGCAGGATTGGCTGAATGGCCAGCGGAGACTTTTCTGCCTGTTCATAGTAAAGCTTCCCATGTTCGAGATAATACATGAAGGGATAACAGTTTTCGAAGCTTTTCATGTCAGGCTGGTCGATGTTGATTTTACGATAACATTTTTTCAGGTAGGCTTGTGAATACTCTGCTGAAAAGAAGAGTGTGTAACTGTTCCATTCCTTATAAAGCATAGACACATGAAAAACCTCCAAGTTATTTGAAAAATCGGACAAATAATAACCTTCTTGACAGTATTTTAACCAATTGATAACCTACAAATAATATTTTCTTAAAGGGGGTCATTTACTATGTGGGAAAGTAAATTTGCAAAAGAAGGATTAACGTTTGATGATGTGCTGTTGGTACCGGCCAAATCTGAGGTGCTGCCAAAGGATGTGAGCCTGAAGGTCAGCCTGACGGAGACTTTGAGGTTGAATATACCGATCATCAGTGCCGGCATGGATACTGTAACAGAATCTGAACTGGCCATTTCGATTGCCAGGCAGGGCGGACTTGGTATCATACATAAAAACATGTCCATAGAACAGCAGGCGGACCAGGTCGATAAAGTAAAGCGTTCTGAAAGTGGAGTCATTACTGATCCATTCTTTTTAACTCCTGAGCATCAAGTATTTGATGCTGAACATCTAATGGGTAAATACCGCATTTCAGGTGTCCCAATTGTTAATAATGAAGAAGAACAAAAGCTTGTTGGAATCATTACGAACCGTGATATGCGTTTTATCCAGGATTACTCTATTAAAATCGAAGAAGTTATGACGAAAAATGACTTGGTGACTGCTTCTGTGGGAACTACCCTTGAAGAAGCAGAGAAGATCCTTCAGCGCCATAAGATTGAAAAACTCCCACTAGTAAATGACGAAGGCGTACTGAAAGGGCTCATTACCATAAAAGATATTGAAAAAGTAATTGAGTTCCCGAACTCTTCTAAGGATTCGCAAGGCCGCTTGCTGTGCGGTGCTGCAGTCGGTGTTACAGCTGATACGATGAAACGTGTTGAGATGCTGGTAAAATCACATGTAGATGTCATCGTTGTCGATACTGCCCACGGACACTCGAGAGGGGTTATTGAAACGGTAAGGCAAATTCGTGAAAGCTACCCGGAACTGAATATTATTGCGGGGAACGTTGCGACTGCAGAAGCGACAAGAGAATTGATCGAAGCAGGTGCGGATATTGTCAAGGTCGGCATCGGGCCGGGTTCTATCTGTACGACGAGAGTTGTAGCAGGTGTAGGGGTTCCGCAAATTACTGCAGTATATGATTGTGCAACAGAAGCACGGAAGCACGGAAAGGCAATCATTGCAGATGGCGGGATCAAATATTCCGGGGATATCGTTAAGGCTCTTGCTGCCGGAGGGCATGCTGTCATGCTCGGCAGCTTGCTGGCGGGTGTCAGCGAAAGTCCGGGAGAAACTGAAATCTATCAGGGAAGACGCTTCAAAGTATACCGTGGAATGGGCTCTGTCGGAGCAATGGAAAAGGGATCTAAAGATCGTTACTTCCAGGAAGATAATAAGAAGTTCGTTCCTGAAGGTATAGAAGGCCGAATCCCATATAAAGGACCGCTTACAGATACAATCTATCAACTTGTTGGCGGCATTCGCTCAGGTATGGGATATTGCGGCACAGCTAATCTTGAGGAACTAAGGGAGAATGCCCAATTCATCAAGATGACAGGAGCGGGTCTGAGAGAGAGCCATCCGCATGATGTCCAGATCACGAAGGAAGCACCGAACTACTCCATGAGCTAATTTATAAAATGGAATCCAGCAGGAACTACGACTTTCTACCTGTATATCAGTCGTTTTTTCCTGATTTTACAATAGACAGAGTGACTATTCTCTGTCTATTTTTTTCATTTTTTTTATGGTAAACTATACGGGTGTGATTTTTTAGGGTCAACAAAAATGTAAGTTTCATAGATATTTTATAAAAATTTTGGAGGGAAAGTCGTCTTGAATCGTAAACAAAAACAGCTTTCAATGTTCTTTGCAGCATTCATTTTAACGATCACAACTATGTTTTCCGGATTTTCAATGGAGGCTGAAGCAGCAGAGGGACAGCTAGGCATCGATGCCGAAGCAGCCATGCTGATTGATGCAGATACGGGAAGAGTTTTATATGAGAAAAATTCAGATGTTGTCCTGGGCGTAGCTTCCATGGCAAAAATGATGACCGAATATATGGTTCTCGAAGCGGTAAAAGAAGGAAAGCTGAAATGGGACCAAAAGGTAAAGATCAATGAGTACGTCCATAAATTATCAGCTGCCCCTGGCCTTTCGAATGTAGGATTAACTCAAGGTGAAGATTATACGGTACAAGAATTGTATGAAGCAATGGCAATCCACTCTGGAAATGCAGCAACCGTCGCGCTTGCTGAGGTCCTTTCTGGAACAGAAAAGAACCATGTTGAAAAAATGAACAAAAAAGCTGCTGAGCTTGGTTTGAAGGATTATAAATTTGTTAACTCATCAGGGTTGAACAATAGCGATCTTTTAGGGCAACATCCTGCCGGCAGTCCGGAAGAAGAGAATGTCATGTCTGCACGCTCATTGGCCACACTTGCCTTCCGATTATTAAACGATTACCCGGAAGTGTTGGATACAGCAAGCATGCCTTCCTTGAAGTTCCGTGACGGACGTGAGTATAAAAACTTTAACTGGATGCTTCCAGGCCTAGTTTACCAATATGATGGTGTAGACGGTTTAAAAACTGGTTCGACTGATTTTGCTGGCTATGGCTTTACGGCTACTGCGATGAGAAATGATCAAAGATTCATTTCGGTAATCATGAAGGCAGATTCCAAGGACAGCCGTTTTTCTGAAACGCGTAAGATCCTTGACTTTGCTTTCAGTAATTTTACAGAAGAAGAGCTTGTGAAAAAGAATCACCAGGTAAAAGGTAAGAAAAACCTTCCGGTAACAAAAGGGAAGGAAGACAGTGTGAAGATCCAGTCTAAAGAGTCCATTACGATGACCATCAGGAATGGTGAAAAGGATCAATATGAACCAGTACTTGTATTGGATAAAAAGAAACTGAATGAAAATGGCGAATTGACTGCTCCTATCAAGAAGGGTGAGCAAGTCGGCTATATGACTGTTAAGTCCAAGAAGGATGAAAACATCAGCTTCTTATCTGAAGAAGGACAAAAGCAAGTCCAAGTACCAGTTGTTGCGGCTGAGAGTGTTGAAAAAGCGAACTGGTTCGTGCTTATGATGCGCGGAGTCGGCGGATTCTTTGGAGACCTTTTTGGCGGAATTGCTGATACTGTAAAAGGTTGGTTTTAATTAATAGTGAAAGGTTTCCTGTCTTGACAGGAAACCTTTTTTATTGTTTATTTTCAATAGGGGGTAGCTGTAATTCCGACTAATGAAGTCTGAATATCCAGTTATTTGCAATTGCTTACATAGTAACCCTTTTACAGGGACAAGGGGGAAAAAGAATGAAGACAGGTACTGATCGTGTTAAACGTGGTATGGCAGAGATGCAAAAAGGCGGCGTCATCATGGACGTTGTCAATGCTGAGCAGGCAAAGATTGCCGAAGAGGCCGGTGCAGTTGCAGTAATGGCATTGGAACGTGTCCCTTCGGATATCCGCGCAGCTGGCGGAGTGGCTAGAATGGCTGATCCAAGGATCGTTGAAGAGGTAATGGGTGCTGTCACAATTCCCGTTATGGCAAAAGCACGAATTGGCCATATCGTAGAAGCCCGCGTCCTCGAAGCTATGGGTGTTGATTATATAGATGAGAGTGAAGTCCTGACTCCGGCAGATGAAGAATTTCACCTGAATAAGAGAGATTATACAGTTCCTTTTGTATGCGGATGCCGTGACCTTGGTGAGGCAGCAAGAAGAATCGGCGAGGGAGCTTCGATGCTTCGTACAAAGGGAGAGCCAGGTACAGGAAATATTGTAGAAGCTGTCCGCCATATCCGCAAGGTAAATGCGCAGGTGCGTAAAGTAGTGGCAATGGATATGGATGAACTAATGACTGAAGCCAAGCTTCTGGGAGCCCCATATGAGCTTCTGCTGGAAATCAAGCAGCTCGGACGCCTTCCGGTTGTCAACTTTGCTGCAGGCGGTGTTGCTACTCCGGCAGACGCAGCATTAATGATGCAGCTGGGTGCTGACGGTGTGTTTGTAGGGTCTGGTATCTTCAAATCTGATAATCCTGCTAAGTTTGCAAAGGCAATTGTCGAAGCAACTACTCATTATCAGGATTATGAACTGATTGCGAGCATTTCGAAAGGCCTTGGCATCCCGATGAAGGGCATGGATATTTCATCATTGGCACCAGAAGCCCGTATGCAGGACCGCGGCTGGTAAGGGGATGCCTATGATAAAGATTGGAGTACTTGGCCTTCAAGGGGCTGTACGAGAGCATATATGGGCAATTGAGGCATCTGGAGCTGAAGGGGTTGTCATTAAGCGTCCCGATCAGCTGGCAGAAGTCGATGGCCTGATCATTCCTGGGGGAGAAAGCACCACGATCCGCCGTCTGATCGATCAATATGTCTTTATGGAAGAGTTAAAGAAATTCGCAGCCGATGGCAAACCAATGTTCGGAACATGTGCTGGCTTGATTTTATTAGCGAATGATCTGGTTGGGTACGATGCACCACATCTCGGTGTCATGGATGTAAAAGTAGAACGCAACTCATTCGGCCGCCAGCGAGAAAGCTTTGAAGCTGACATCAATATTGCTGGAGTGGCGGATAATTTCTCAGCAGTATTCATCCGGGCACCTCATATTGTGGAAGCTGGAGAAAATGTAGAGGTGCTGGCGAAGCATAATGGCAGAATTGTTGCTGCTCGTGATGGACAGTTCCTTGGCTGTTCTTTTCATCCGGAGTTAACGGATGATTATCGACTCATGAGCTACTTTGTGAAAATGGTCGAAGAGACAAAGAGTAAAAATTTTGCATAAACAGCTTGCATGGAGAACATAATTGTAGTAAATTATGAATTAAAATTCGATAGTAAAAAAGCGATGAGAGGGAATAGTAGCTTGTGTCCATTCCAAAGAGAGCCGGTGGTTGGTGAGAACCGGTGTCTGGAGCAAAGGAATCCGCCCTCGAGCAGAGTATGGAACGCCATTAATGGCCAGTAAATACTTTCGGTAAAAACCGTTATTTTATGAGTGGAAAGCATTTAATTGCTTTCAACTAGGGTGGCAACGCGGGTTAACTCTCGTCCCTTTTTGGGGACGGGAGTTTTTTATTTTATCAAAGGCTTTTTTACTTCAGGTAAAAGGGAGGAAATCGCAGTGTTAGACGTAAAATATTTAAGAGCAAATTTTGAAGAAGTTAAACAAAAACTGCAGCACCGTGGCGAAGACATGACCGACTTCGGCAAGTTTGAGGACCTGGATGTGAGACGCAGGGAGTTGATACTGGACGCTGAACAGCTGAAGAGCAGAAGGAATGAAGTATCCCAGCAGGTTGCGCAGTTGAAGCGTGAAAAGCAGGACGCTGACCACCTGATCGCTGAGATGCGTGAGGTAGGAGACAAAATCAAGGTTCTGGATGACCAGCTTCGTGAGGTAGAAGAAGAGCTAGAAAACCTGATGCTCAGCATTCCGAATATCCCTCATGAAAGTGTTCCAATCGGAGAAACAGAAGATGACAATGTAGAAGTTCGCAAATGGGGAGAAATCCGTGATTTTGAATTCGAAGCAAAGCCGCACTGGGATGTTGCAGACCACTTGAAAATTCTTGATTTTGAACGCGCTGGAAAAGTAACTGGCAGCCGTTTTGTCTTTTACAAGGGATTGGGAGCACGCCTTGAGCGAGCGTTGATTAGTTTCATGCTTGACCTTCATGTTGACGAGCATGGCTACAAAGAAGTTCTGCCTCCTTATATGGTCAATCGTGCCAGCATGACAGGGACAGGACAACTTCCTAAGTTTGAAGAGGATGCATTCCGAATCGAGAGCGAAGATTACTTCCTGATTCCGACTGCAGAGGTACCTGTTACGAATATGCACCGTGATGAGATCCTGACTGCAGATGAGCTTCCGGTCAATTATGCAGCATACAGCGCATGTTTCCGTTCTGAGGCAGGTTCTGCGGGACGCGATACGCGCGGTTTGATCCGTCAGCACCAGTTTAACAAGGTTGAATTAGTTAAGTTTGTTAAGCCTGAAGATTCTTATGAGGAACTTGAAAAGCTGACTGGACATGCTGAGAAAGTGCTTCAATTGCTTGGACTTCCTTACCGCGTGTTAAGCATGTGCTCTGCAGACCTCGGCTTCACAGCTGCTAAGAAATATGATATTGAAGTCTGGATCCCAAGCTACGGCATCTACAGGGAAATTTCTTCTTGCAGTAACTTTGAAGGATTCCAGGCAAGACGTGCGAATATCCGTTTCCGCCGCGAAGCAAAGGCGAAGCCAGAGCATGTGCATACACTGAATGGATCAGGCCTTGCGATCGGCCGCACAGTTGCCGCCATCCTCGAGAACTACCAGCAGGCTGACGGCAGTGTCATCATTCCTGAAGTATTGCGTCCATACATGGGCAACAGGGAAGTTATTGCTCCAGAATAATGGTCCTTTATAGGGGAATTTGAACTATCAGAACTTCTTTTTCGGACAGGATGTACTCCTGTCCGAAAAAACTTTTAAAGAAGTGTTGACTCGTTTTTAAATACATGATATTATATTTCTTGTCTCGGAGGTATACCCAAGTCTGGCTGAAGGGATCGGTCTTGAAAACCGACAGGCGGGTAACACCGCGCGGGGGTTCGAATCCCTCTACCTCCTCCATAAATTTTAATATTAAAGCATTAACGCATAAAAACAATTTGGAGATTGTGTAGAAAAACCCGTTACTATGTAGCGGGTTTTTTTATATGTATATTAATTTCTCTTGAATCAGTCGAGCCACGGCTTGTGGAATGATGTTACAAATGGTAACTAATAAGCAACATTTAAAATTTAGAAACGCTGTTGATTGGAGTGGAAGGCGTGTAGACTCCTCCGAAAATGCTAACGCATTTCCATCGTGCGTGGGCAGGTTCCAGGAAGCTTAATCAATGTCCTGCGGGATCAGCTGGACAGGTGAGACCCCGCAGACGCCAACGGCGACGAGGAGGCTCACCGCCAGCCCCGTGGAAAGCGAAGCGCCTGGAACGGAAATCAACAGCCCTGTTCACCCTCCAATCAAAAAAACCGCCAATCGGCGGTTTTATTTTTTCAATAATTGAGTTTGCTTGATATGTGTCGCGATTTTCTCAACGATTGGTTCGATTGATTCAGGATTATTAAACAAGTCGTAATCATTGATGTTCAGACGAAGGACTGGGCATGCGTTGAAGTTATTGATCCAGTTTTCATAGCGGCCGTGCATTTCTTCCCAATAGGTGATTGGTGTCTGCTGTTCCATTGGACGTCCTCTTAGCTTAATGCGCTCAAGAATATCATCTAGTGACCCTTCAAGGTAGATCAGTAAATCTGGATGCGGGAAGTATGGTGTCATGACCATTGCTTCGAACAGGCTCTTGTATGTTTCGTAATCCACAGGAGACATTGTGCCTTTTTCATAATGCATTTTTGCGAAGATGCCTGTATCTTCATAGATGGAACGGTCCTGGATAAAGCCGCCGCCGTATTCAAAAATCCTCTTCTGCTCCTTGAAGCGCTCAGCAAGGAAGTAGATTTGCAGGTGGAAGCTCCAGCGTTCGAAATCGGCATAGAACTTATCAAGGTATGGGTTGGTATCTACTTTTTCAAAGGATGTACGGAACCGAAGGGCATCCGCCAGGGCATTCGTCATAGTCGATTTGCCGACTCCAACTGTTCCGGCAATCGTTATGACCGCATTAGCCGGGATGTCATATTTTGTTCTTAGATTCATGGTTGTACGCTCCTTTTTCTTAATGATGCGGTTAGCTGGTCGATGATCAGCTGGAGATCTTCTTCATTTTTAACAAAATCCAGATCGTCGCCGCTGAAACGGAGGACTGGGATTTCAGGGTGGTCTTTTTCGAACTGAAGCATTGCTTGTTCATAATCTAGGGATAATTGCTCTAAATATAATGGACTGATGTTTTTTTCGACTTCGCGGCCGCGCATTTTGATCCGCTTCAGCAATGTATCGAGACTTGCATTCAAGTAAATGATGACATTTGGCTTAGGCATATCTTTTGTCAGGATTTGATAAATATCTAGGTATTTTTTATATTCCTGTTCATTCAATGTGCGCTGGGCGAAAATGAGGTTTTTCATGATATGATAATCAGCTACGACTGATTTGTCTTTGCTGAGGTAATGTTCATTAATATCTCCAAGCTGCTTATATCGATTGCAGAGGAAAAACATTTCTGTCTGGAAACTCCATTCTTCTATGTTATCGTAGAACTTCCCCAAAAATGGATTTTCATCGACAATTTCCTTTAAAAGTGCAAATTGAAACCGTTCGGAAATGGCGCGGGCAAGTGACGTTTTCCCGATCCCGATTGGTCCTTCAACCGTTATAAAAGGTGTTCCTTCCACAACATGTCCTCCCTCTCTGTTGTATCTATCTCTTTTTTACATTTCTGTCAGTTAAATCACGCAAAGTCCATTTTATCACACCATAGTATGGTATGGGTATGGAATATTAGGAGGCAATTTTAGCAAAAAAGAAGACAGCCGCAGAAATACTGCGCCTGTCATATATTATCGGAATTTGTAAAATTATTTTAACAGAAAATTTTATCTTTTTACGACGTTAAAATTATCCTGGATGAGAAGCCAGTTTTGCGGGAAGGAAAGTCCAAGCTTCCAGTAGCTCATTCCTCTCAAGTTCAATTCTTTGATGAGGTCGAATTTCGCCTGGATGGATCGGGCGTCCTCAAACCAGACTTCATGCTGTTTTCCATCTTGTGCTGTATATCTGAAGGTTGGCGCTTGAGATCTTGTATTGTACTGAATCGCTACATTATTATCGGCTGCAATCTGGATTGCCTGCTGAGGACTGACGGCCCTTGCGATTGTCCCCTGGACAAATGGGAGAGTCCAGTCATATCCATAAAGATTCTGGCCCATCATGACTTTTTGCGATGGCATTTCACTAATAGCATACTCTAAAACCTCACGAACAGGGCCAATTGGCGATACTGCCTGCGCAGGTCCGCCGCTGTATCCCCATTCATATGTCATGATGACCACGAAATCAACAATTTCTCCATGTGCTTTGTAGTCGTGTGCGGTATACCAGGGCCCTGTCTGTTCTGCACTCGTTTTTGGGGCGAGAGCAGTCGAGATGAACCAGCCTTCCTGTTTAAAACGGTCCCTTGCTTTGCGCAGGAAGGTGTTATAGGCTTCACGGTCTTCTGGACGAAGGAATTCAAAATCAAAATGGATATCGCGGAATCCGTACTTTTTTGCCGTCGTGACTATATTATTCAGGAATCTGTTCTGGACAGGAATATCATTCAGGATAATCCGCCCTAGCTCATCGCTGAACTGGTCGTTTTCCTGATTGGTGATCACCATCATCAATATATTATTGTTCGCCTCGGCAATCGCCGGGAAATTGTTCAGCAGCGGCTCCTTCAACGACCCATCGCGCAAAGCCTGGAAGCTGAATGGCGCAAGGTAGGTCAAATAAGGGGCAGCTTCCCGGGCAGCAGTTTCCAGTGCAGGTGCCACTGTGTTCCCGCGGGGTTCTACATATGCATTGAATTCTGCATTTGTTTTCGGCCGCTGTGGAATATATAAGCGGAATCCGACTGACAATGGCTGGTTGACCGAGATGCCGTTGATTCTAGCGAGTTCCTGCGGAGTGGTTCCGTACCTTCTCGAAATCGCCCATAAGGTGTCGCCTGGCTGGACAAAATAAAAGCTTCCGACAATCGGGATGACCATCGCCTGGCCTACGACTAGATTATTCGGGTTGGGCAGTTCGTTCGCCTCGGTTATATCCGTAACAGAAGACCCGTAAAGTTGAGCGATCTGTGTCAATGTCTGACCTTGCTGTACCACGTGAATTTGCATTTTCTTCCCTCCCTGGCATTTTTAGCGCTACAACCATTGTATGAAGGAAGAAAATGCAGTATGTTATAAATCAAGTTCGATTGATGGCATTGTTTCGGCTGAAAGGACGTTTTTCATCATTGTCAGTGCGTATTTATTATCCTCGTCATAATTGGAGGCAATGAAGTCCTCTGGTATGATCAGGTTGTATTCGCGCATGTAGGCATCATTCGCGGTGAAAAGGACGCAAATATTGCCAGCAATCCCTGACAGGACCAAGGTACCTACCTTCAATTGCTGAAGAAGGGTGTGAAGCGCAGTTCCATAAAAAGCGGAGTGCTTCGGCTTGATTAAGAAATAGTCCTGATTCTTCTCAGGAGCAATCTTTTTAATGATTTCACTGCTTGTTTCATTTGAGCAGTGATCCATGATTTTTTCAAAATCAGCCTGCCATAGATTATAATGGTCATTAATATAGATAACGGGCATGTCTTTTTCATTGAAAGATTTCTTTAACTTTAAAATGGGATCAATGATTTTTTCAGTATTTTTTGCAAGGTCTTCCCCTGCGTCAAAGTTAAAATCATTGATCATATCGATGATCAATAGAGCAGTCTTTGCCATGAATAATCCTCTCCTTATCCTTTATATTTTTACCGGCGGGGGATTATTAAACCACTTGGAAATATAAAACACTTTAATGGAGGAAAAGATGGAATATACTCCAGATGAACGATATATGTTAGAAGCAATTGAAGAAGCGAAAAAAGCAGGCCAGATAGATGAAGTGCCAATCGGTGCGGTCATCGTCCTGGATGGGGAAATCATTGCCCGTGCCCATAATCTCCGCGAAACGAAGCAAAGTTCTATTGCCCATGCAGAGGTGCTGGCGATTGACAAGGCGTGCCAGAAGCTCGGAACATGGAGGCTGGAGGATGCCATTCTCTATGTAACACTGGAGCCATGCCCGATGTGTGCCGGAGCGATCATGCTTTCCCGCGTGAAAAAAGTGGTCTATGGGGCAAAGGACCCTAAAGGCGGCTGCGCTGGTACCTTCATGAATATCCTCCAGGACGAACGCTTCAACCATCAAAGTGAGGTTGTGACTGGCGTGCTGGAAGCAGAATGCGGAGCACTGTTATCCGATTTTTTCAGGAATCTGCGGGAAAAGAAAAAGTTGAAAAAGAAGCAGGCGAAAGACGAATTGGAACAACAGACAGGAATTGACAGGGGATAAGCATTGCATTTTGGGCCGTGAGTTAGTATACTATGTATGTG
This sequence comes from Mesobacillus jeotgali, assembly GCF_014856545.2. Lineage (NCBI taxonomy): Bacteria > Bacillati > Bacillota > Bacilli > Caryophanales > Bacillaceae > Mesobacillus > Mesobacillus jeotgali. The sequence continues at coordinate 29,098 of NZ_CP109811.1, forward strand.
TCCTTGAGACACACCTAAATAAGGTTTCAATTTTGCCGTGCTAGTCGGGGAGGTAGCGGTGCCCTGTACCCGCAATCCGCTCTAGCGGGGATGAATCCCTTCCTGAGGCTGATTTACTGTAGGGTCTGCCTTAAGCAAGTGGTGTTGACGCCCGGGTCCTGCGCAATGGGAATCCATGAACCATGTCAGGTCCGGAAGGAAGCAGCATTAAGTGGACGCTCCCATGTGCCGCAGGGTTGCCTGGGCCGAGCTAACTGCTTAAGTAACGCTTATGGTATTCAGTCGACGGAAGGTGCGCGGCAGTTAAATATGATACATTCAACTCATCTCTTTAGCGGAGATGAGTTTTTTGTCATTTTAAAAAGCGTAAAAACTTCCATTGGTAAAAGTGAAATTGAAAGTTATTTGCGTTATAATAGATAAGATAATAAAAGGAAGGGAGCGGTGTCATTGGCCTACCAAGCTTTATATCGTGTCTGGCGTCCACAGCAATTCATTGATGTGGTCGGACAGGAACATGTCACAACGACACTGCAAAACGCTCTGCTTCAACAAAAAATATCACATGCCTATCTATTTTCCGGCCCCAGGGGGACTGGGAAAACGAGTGCTGCGAAAATTTTGGCAAAAGCGGTTAACTGTGAAAAAGCTCCAACGGCCGAGCCTTGCAATGAATGCGATGCCTGCCGTGGAATAACGGATGGATCGATTCCTGATGTAATTGAAATCGACGCCGCTTCCAATAACGGTGTCGAGGAAATCCGGGATATCCGAGATAAGGTTAAGTATGCGCCGAACGTCGTGAAGTATAAAGTATACATCATTGATGAAGTGCATATGCTTTCCATCGGAGCATTCAACGCCTTGCTGAAAACCCTTGAAGAGCCTCCAAAGCATGTCATCTTTATCCTCGCAACGACTGAGCCCCATAAGATTCCACTCACAATCATTTCACGATGCCAGCGATTTGATTTTAAGAGGATCACTGCTCAGGCAATCGTTGGCAGGATGAAGCAAGTTGTTGAGGAATCTGGAGTGGATTGCGATGAAAAAGCCTTGCAGATCATTTCCAGGGCTGCAGAAGGCGGAATGCGTGATGCCTTAAGTCTGCTTGATCAGGCAATTTCATTCAGCCAGGATCGAGTTACGATTGAAGATGCCCTCACGGTAACAGGTACCGTATCACAGAACTTCCTGAACCAGCTGGCCAGGGCGGTTCACGAACGAAATGCGGCCGCTGGACTGGAAGCATTAGAAGAATTGCTTTTGCAAGGGAAGGATCCAGCAAGGTTCATAGAGGATCTGATTTTCTTTTACCGTGATATGCTCCTGTACAAGGCAGCACCGGCATTAGAGGAATCTATGGAACGAGTCATGCTCGACGACGATTTCCAGGAACTGGCCAATCAGGTCGAGCCGGCACAAATCTATGAACTGATCGAGGTCTTGAATAAAGCACAGCAAGAGATGCGCTGGACAAACCATCCCCGTATCTTCCTTGAGGTGGCTATTGTAAAACTCTGTCAGCTGGAAAATCAAAATCCGTCAAGCAATGTACAAGTTGAACCTTTACTGAGAAGGATTGAGCAGCTCGAGGAAAAACTGGCACAATTCCAGCAGAATCCTGGAATGGCATCAAGTGAACCGGCTGCTGCTGCTAAAAAAGCGCCACGTCCAAACCGTAAAGGCTTCCAGGCACCGACCGGAAAGATTAACGAGGTACTGAAAAGCGCTACCAAGACAAATCTTCATACAATCAAAGGGCGCTGGGGAGATCTGCTCGAAATGCTTGCTGCGAACCAAATGCGTTCCCAGGCTGCTTTGTTGAATGAAGCAGAACCTGTGGCTGCATCGGATGAAGCAGTAGTGATAAAATTCAAATATGAAATCCACTGTCAGATGGCAATGGAAAACACCAGATTCACTGAAACTGTCAGCGGTGCGATGAATGACTACACCGGAAAAAGGATGCAGGTAATTGGTGTGCCGGAAGACCAGTGGCTTAAAATAAGGGAAAACTTTATCAGCCAGAGAGGCGACGGAGCATCAGAGGGCGAAGCTGCTGCAGCAGAAGACCCGCTGATCGCTGAAGCTAAAAAACTATTTGGCGATGAATTAATACAAATACAAGACTAGTACTGGAGGACGTTAATATGATGCGTGGAATGGGTAATATGCAAAACATGATGAAGCAAATGCAAAAAATGCAAAAGAAAATGGAAGAGGCTCAAGTCCAGCTGGGAGAAGAGAAAATTGAAGGTACTGCTGGCGGCGGCATGGTAACTGTCATCGTGACTGGCCACAAGGAAATTATCGACGTTCAAATCAAGCCTGAAGTTGTAGACCCTGATGATGTAGAAATGCTGCAGGATCTAGTGCTTGCTGCAACGAATGATGCATTGAAAAAAGCAGAAGAACTTTCAAGTAAAACAATGGGACAATTCACAAAAGGGATGAACCTTCCTGGGGGAATGTTCTAGGAGGAATATAACAGAATGCATTATCCTGAACCAATATCAAAGCTGATCGACAGCTTTATGAAATTGCCAGGTATCGGCCCGAAAACGGCCGCTCGTCTGGCTTTTTTCGTATTAAGCATGAAGGAAGAAACCGTTTTGGATTTCGCTAAGGCATTGGTCAACGCTAAGCGCAACCTGACTTACTGCTCTGTCTGCGGCCATATAACTGACCAGGATCCTTGCTATATTTGTGAAGACCAGCGTCGCGACCGCAGCGTGATTTGTGTTGTACAAGATCCAAAGGACGTTATTGCGATGGAAAAAATGAAGGAATTCAATGGTCTCTATCATGTGCTTCATGGTGCGATATCTCCTATGGATGGAATTGGACCCGAAGATATAAACATACCAGACCTATTGAAGAGGCTGCAGGATGAAACTGTCCAGGAAGTCATACTGGCCACGAACCCTAATATAGAAGGGGAAGCAACAGCTATGTACATCTCAAGGCTGCTGAAGCCGTCAGGGATCAAGATTACCAGGATTGCGCACGGACTGCCGGTCGGCGGAGATCTTGAATACGCGGATGAAGTCACGCTCTCTAAAGCGCTGGAAGGCCGCAGGGAAGTATAACTCCATATATAAAGAAGAAACTCTACTGGAGGAAAGTCATGTTATTTCGTAAAAAGAAATGGCTTAGAAAAGAATTCGACCATAAACTATTGGCACAGCTGGACAGCATGAAGAGGAACTGGAATAATCAAAAGCTATTGGTTGAAAGAAGCTTCGATCCATCAGAAGAGTTTATCACTGAAGCAAAAATTGCCGAAGCCAAGTACTTCTTTCTTTTTAAAGAAGCGAAGCACAGGAAAATCACCATCAAGAAGAAGTGATGTTTTTTCCATACAATAAGGTCTTATTTTGATAACTTGTACATAAAAATGTACAAGACATTGAAGTAAGGGGGAAGAGTATGGATCCTATAGTTGTCATATCGGTCCTTGGCGGATTGATTTTCTTGCTGCTCATAATCGGTGCACCGACAAAACCACTTCGATTTATTGGCCAGAGTGCTGTGAAGATCTTAATCGGAGCCATCTTTTTATTTTTTCTTAACGCCTTCGGAACCAGCTTCGGAATTTATGTTCCAATCAATATTGCAACCGCAGCAGTGTCAGGGCTATTAGGAATACCCGGTGTGTTTGCGCTGGTTGCCATTCAGACGTGGATTATATAAAACAGGAACGCCGCTTTTGAAGCGGCGTTTTATTTTTGTAGGCTCTTTCCGTAAACTTTGCTGCTTTTCTGCCCTTATTGCGCAAAGTTAACTCGGAAGCATTTTTGAAAAGGGCTCGAAACCTTTGTGGTACGTATGATTGTATGTATTCGCAAAGCGATAATTAAAGCTATAACAAAGTTTTTGTAAAAAGCTATTGACCAAACAAGAAGAAGTTGATATTATATTAAACGTTGCTGTTGAACAGCAGTTAATAACTTTTTAAAAAAGTGTTGACGAAACAACGGCAGCATGATATATTATTTAAGTCGCCTACGGGTGACAAATGAAATTGCTCTTTGAAAACTAAACAAACAAGCGTCAACAAACAATAAATGATCATGTTTCTTCTATAAGAACATGAGCCAACGTTTTAACTTATGAGCTAAACTCATAACTCTTTTTTGGAGAGTTTGATCCTGGCTCAGGACGAACGCTGGCGGCGTGCCTAATACATGCAAGTCGAGCGGATCTTTATTAGCTTGCTTTTGAAGATCAGCGGCGGACGGGTGAGTAACACGTGGGCAACCTGCCTGTAAGACTGGGATAACTTCGGGAAACCGGAGCTAATACCGGATAATCCTTTCCCTCACATGAGGGAAAGCTGAAAGACGGTTTCGGCTGTCACTTACAGATGGGCCCGCGGCGCATTAGCTAGTTGGTGAGGTAACGGCTCACCAAGGCAACGATGCGTAGCCGACCTGAGAGGGTGATCGGCCACACTGGGACTGAGACACGGCCCAGACTCCTACGGGAGGCAGCAGTAGGGAATCTTCCGCAATGGACGAAAGTCTGACGGAGCAACGCCGCGTGAACGATGAAGGCTTTCGGGTCGTAAAGTTCTGTTGTTAGGGAAGAACAAGTACCGGAGTAACTGCCGGTACCTTGACGGTACCTAACCAGAAAGCCACGGCTAACTACGTGCCAGCAGCCGCGGTAATACGTAGGTGGCAAGCGTTGTCCGGAATTATTGGGCGTAAAGCGCGCGCAGGCGGTTCCTTAAGTCTGATGTGAAAGCCCCCGGCTCAACCGGGGAGGGTCATTGGAAACTGGGGAACTTGAGTGCAGAAGAGGAGAGCGGAATTCCACGTGTAGCGGTGAAATGCGTAGAGATGTGGAGGAACACCAGTGGCGAAGGCGGCTCTCTGGTCTGTAACTGACGCTGAGGCGCGAAAGCGTGGGGAGCGAACAGGATTAGATACCCTGGTAGTCCACGCCGTAAACGATGAGTGCTAAGTGTTAGAGGGTTTCCGCCCTTTAGTGCTGCAGCAAACGCATTAAGCACTCCGCCTGGGGAGTACGGCCGCAAGGCTGAAACTCAAAGGAATTGACGGGGGCCCGCACAAGCGGTGGAGCATGTGGTTTAATTCGAAGCAACGCGAAGAACCTTACCAGGTCTTGACATCCTCTGACAACCCTAGAGATAGGGCGTTCCCCTTCGGGGGACAGAGTGACAGGTGGTGCATGGTTGTCGTCAGCTCGTGTCGTGAGATGTTGGGTTAAGTCCCGCAACGAGCGCAACCCTTGATCTTAGTTGCCAGCATTCAGTTGGGCACTCTAAGGTGACTGCCGGTGACAAACCGGAGGAAGGTGGGGATGACGTCAAATCATCATGCCCCTTATGACCTGGGCTACACACGTGCTACAATGGATGGAACAAAGGGCCGCAAAACCGCGAGGTCGAGCCAATCCCATAAATCCATTCTCAGTTCGGATTGCAGGCTGCAACTCGCCTGCATGAAGCCGGAATCGCTAGTAATCGCGGATCAGCATGCCGCGGTGAATACGTTCCCGGGCCTTGTACACACCGCCCGTCACACCACGAGAGTTTGTAACACCCGAAGTCGGTGGGGTAACCTTTTGGAGCCAGCCGCCTAAGGTGGGACAGATGATTGGGGTGAAGTCGTAACAAGGTAGCCGTATCGGAAGGTGCGGCTGGATCACCTCCTTTCTAAGGATATTGCCGTAATGGCAATCGGAATGCGAATCTTTCGATTCGTACTTGTTGATTAGCTTGTTTGTTTAGTTTTGAGGGAGCGATTCCTCTATATATGATATATGGGCCTATAGCTCAGCTGGTTAGAGCGCACGCCTGATAAGCGTGAGGTCGGTGGTTCGAGTCCACTTAGGCCCACCATATATCTTTCATAACGGGGCCTTAGCTCAGCTGGGAGAGCGCCTGCCTTGCACGCAGGAGGTCAGCGGTTCGATCCCGCTAGGCTCCACCATGTCGCTTTTAGAGCGCATGTTTTTTGTTCCTTGAAAACTAGATAATCGTAAGTAAGAAGAACCAAGAAAAAACCGAGTGATCGCCATTTTAGTTTTTCTCTCTATTTAATAGAGAAATGACCTTTTAGGTTAAGTTAGAAAGGGCGCACGGTGGATGCCTTGGCACTAGGAGCCGATGAAGGACGGGACTAACACCGATATGCTTCGGGGAGCTGTAAGTAAGCTTTGATCCGGAGATTTCCGAATGGGGAAACCCACTGTTCGTAATGGAACAGTATCTTTGCCTGAATACATAGGGCATTGAAGGCAGACCCGGGGAACTGAAACATCTAAGTACCCGGAGGAAGAGAAAGCAAACGCGATTCCCTGAGTAGCGGCGAGCGAAACGGGACATAGCCCAAACCAAGAGGCTTGCCTCTTGGGGTTGTAGGACACTCAACATGGAGTTACAAAGGAACGGGGTAGATGAAGTGGTCTGGAAAGGCCCGTCAGAGAAGGTAAAAACCCTGTAGTTGAAACTTCGTTCCCTCCTGAGTGGATCCTGAGTACGGCGGGACACGAGAAATCCCGTCGGAAGCTGGGAGGACCATCTCCCAAGGCTAAATACTCCCTAGTGACCGATAGTGAACCAGTACCGTGAGGGAAAGGTGAAAAGCACCCCGGAAGGGGAGTGAAAGAGATCCTGAAACCGTGTGCCTACAAGTAGTCAGAGCCCGTTCATGGGTGATGGCGTGCCTTTTGTAGAATGAACCGGCGAGTTACGATTACATGCAAGGTTAAGTTGATGAGACGGAGCCGCAGCGAAAGCGAGTCTGAATAGGGCGAATGAGTATGTGGTCGTAGACCCGAAACCAGGTGATCTACCCATGTCCAGGGTGAAGGTTGGGTAACACCAACTGGAGGCCCGAACCCACGCACGTTGAAAAGTGCGGGGATGAGGTGTGGGTAGCGGAGAAATTCCAATCGAACTTGGAGATAGCTGGTTCTCTCCGAAATAGCTTTAGGGCTAGCCTCACGTTGTAAGAGTCTTGGAGGTAGAGCACTGTTTGGACTAGGGGCCCTCATCGGGTTACCGAATTCAGACAAACTCCGAATGCCAAAGACTTATCCGTGGGAGTCAGACTGCGAGTGATAAGATCCGTAGTCAAAAGGGAAACAGCCCAGACCACCAGCTAAGGTCCCAAAGTATACGTTAAGTGGAAAAGGATGTGGAGTTGCTTAGACAACCAGGATGTTGGCTTAGAAGCAGCCACCATTTAAAGAGTGCGTAATAGCTCACTGGTCGAGTGACTCTGCGCCGAAAATGTACCGGGGCTAAACGTATCACCGAAGCTGTGGATTGACATCTTAGATGTCAGTGGTAGGAGAGCGTTCTAAGGGCGTTGAAGTCAGACCGTAAGGACTGGTGGAGCGCTTAGAAGTGAGAATGCCGGTATGAGTAGCGAAAGATGGGTGAGAATCCCATCCACCGAATGCCTAAGGTTTCCTGAGGAAGGCTCGTCCTCTCAGGGTTAGTCGGGACCTAAGCCGAGGCCGAAAGGCGTAGGCGATGGACAACAGGTTGATATTCCTGTACCACCTCTTTATCGTTTGAGCAATGGGGGGACGCAGGAGGATAGGGTAAGCGCGCTGTTGGATATGCGCGTCTAAGCAGTTAGGCTGCAAGTGAGGCAAATCCCGCTTGCGTGAAGGCTGAGCTGTGACAGCGAGGGAAATATAGTACCGAAGTTCCTGATTCCACACTGCCAAGAAAAGCCTCTAGCGAGATAAAAGGTGCCCGTACCGCAAACCGACACAGGTAGGCGAGGAGAGAATCCTAAGGTGAGCGAGAGAACTCTCGTTAAGGAACTCGGCAAAATGACCCCGTAACTTCGGGAGAAGGGGTGCTCATTTGGGTGAATAGCCCGGATGAGCCGCAGTGAATAGGCCCAGGCGACTGTTTAGCAAAAACACAGGTCTCTGCGAAGCCGCAAGGCGAAGTATAGGGGCTGACGCCTGCCCGGTGCTGGAAGGTTAAGAGGAGGGGTTAGCTCACGCGAAGCTCTGAATCGAAGCCCCAGTAAACGGCGGCCGTAACTATAACGGTCCTAAGGTAGCGAAATTCCTTGTCGGGTAAGTTCCGACCCGCACGAAAGGCGTAACGATCTGGGCACTGTCTCAACGAGAGACTCGGTGAAATTATAGTACCTGTGAAGATGCAGGTTACCCGCGACAGGACGGAAAGACCCCGTGGAGCTTTACTGTAGCCTGATATTGAATTTTGGTACAGCTTGTACAGGATAGGTAGGAGCCTGAGAAACCGGAGCGCCAGCTTCGGTGGAGGCGTCGGTGGGATACTACCCTGGCTGTATTGAAATTCTAACCCACGCCCCTGATCGGGGCGGGAGACAGTGTCAGGTGGGCAGTTTGACTGGGGCGGTCGCCTCCTAAAGAGTAACGGAGGCGCCCAAAGGTTCCCTCAGAATGGTTGGAAATCATTCGCAGAGTGTAAAGGCACAAGGGAGCTTGACTGCGAGACCTACAAGTCGAGCAGGGACGAAAGTCGGGCTTAGTGATCCGGTGGTTCCGCATGGAAGGGCCATCGCTCAACGGATAAAAGCTACCCCGGGGATAACAGGCTTATCTCCCCCAAGAGTCCACATCGACGGGGAGGTTTGGCACCTCGATGTCGGCTCATCGCATCCTGGGGCTGTAGTCGGTCCCAAGGGTTGGGCTGTTCGCCCATTAAAGCGGTACGCGAGCTGGGTTCAGAACGTCGTGAGACAGTTCGGTCCCTATCCGTCGTGGGCGCAGGAAATTTGAGAGGAGCTGTCCTTAGTACGAGAGGACCGGGATGGACGCACCGCTGGTGTACCAGTTGTCTTGCCAAAGGCATCGCTGGGTAGCTATGTGCGGACGGGATAAGTGCTGAAAGCATCTAAGCATGAAGCCCCCCTCAAGATGAGATTTCCCATAGCGCAAGCTAGTAAGAACCCTGAAAGATGATCAGGTTGATAGGTCAGAGGTGGAAGCGCGGTGACGTGTGGAGCTGACTGATACTAATCGTTCGAGGACTTAACCAAAATGATTACTCGTTCTTCTTGTTTTCTTCTTACAAACATTATCTAGTTTTGAGGGAATAAAACCTCAAACCAAATAGTCTGGTGGCGATGGCGAGAAGGTCACACCCGTTCCCATACCGAACACGGAAGTTAAGCTTCTCAGCGCCGATGGTAGTTGGGGGTTTCCCCCTGTGAGAGTAGGACGCCGCCGGGCACACGAAAGAACAGCTGTAATGGCTGTTCCTTTTTTGTATGCAAATTTATAAAAGGTGTTGGAAATGTAGCAGCAAGTGAATATATTTAGTCTGACTTCGGACAAGTTTACAGGTAATGAATGAAAAGATGTCTGAATCAGATGCAACTTCAGACAGGTTTGCAGGAAAAGATCAAAAAGATGTCTGAACCTGAGCCAACTTCAGACAGGTTTGGAGGAAAAGCACAAAAAGTTGTCTGAACCTGAGGCAACTTCGGACAGGTTTGGTGGAAGAGCACAAAAAGCTGTCTGAACTTAAAGCAACTTCAGACAGGTTTGGGAGAGAAACACAAAAAGTTGACTCAACATGATATAGCATCGGACAAGACCAGACGGAAAAAACACAGAAAAGTTATCCCAACCTCAATATGTATCTATCACACCTAACTAAACTTTTCATCAGTCGTCTTATAAACCTAATTTCCTGTTCTGAACCATCTAAAATTCAACAACCTTTACTTCTCAAATAATAAACCAACCTAAATTGTTATAAGACATACAAGGAAACCGAATGTCAATCATAAAATATAAAACAACTAAACTTTCTAAAATATTATTCGGAAAATTGTATACAAAAAAAAGCTCCTGGCAACAATAGGTGTACGGAGGTGGAGAATTTGGGTTCGCTTTTAGCTAAGAATCAGATCGAGGAAAACTGTGTGATTTGCGAACAGACGAAAAGTGCTGGCATACACCTGTATACTTCTTTTATATGTACAGACTGTGAGAGCATCATGATCAAGACAGATACGAGTGATCCTAAATATAAATATTATGTAGAAAAGCTAAGGAAAGTAACAAAGCCTGGCATTTACAGTTAAAAGCTCATTTCGAGCTTTTATTTTTTTTGCTGAAAAACAGTGTTAGAATAGATAGGTGTGAATTTATAGATATAGGTGAGATTATGGATCAATCCAAAACACCCTTGTACTCTCAATTGGTTAAGCATTCAAACGAAAGCCCTCTGTCGTTCCATGTACCAGGCCACAAAAATGGGGCTTTTTTTCCCGAAGAGGGACAACCCTTCTTCCAGCAAATTTTGAAATTGGATGCAACCGAAATAACAGGATTGGATGACCTTCATTCGCCTGAGGGAGTTATTTTTGAAGCTGAGGCATTACTTAGCGAATTATATAGAACTGATAAAAGCTTTTTTTTAATAAATGGATCAACTGTCGGGAATCTTGCGATGATCATGGCGGCATTCAATGAAGATGATGTGGTGCTGGTCCAGCGTAATTCCCATAAATCCATCATGAATGCTATAAGACTCGCAAAAGCAAAACCGGTATTCATAAGCCCGGAATATAACGAAGAATTCAGAGTGGCTGCCGGGTTAAGTATTGATGGGGTTAAATCAGCCATTAGCCAGTATCCGAAGGCAAAGGCACTTATTTTAACCTATCCCAATTATTACGGACTGACTTATGATCTTAGGAGCATTATAGACCTGGCACATGAGCACAGCATTCCTGTATTGGTGGATGAGGCTCATGGTGTACATTTTATCGCAGGGGATTTTTTTCCGGAGTCTGCTGTTGAACTTGGGGCCGATATTGTCGTACAGTCTGCTCATAAGACATTGCCGGCGATGACAATGGGAGCCTTTCTGCATTTTCAGTCGAACTTGGTATCACTCAACAAGCTAAAGTTCTATTTACAGGCCCTGCAGTCAAGCAGTCCTTCCTATCCGCTGATGGCATCGCTGGATTTGGCACGGAGCTATCTGGGTACTTATAAACAGGAAGACTTGTCGTATTTGAAATCAGAACTGCAGGAATTTAAGGGAAAACTAGAGAAGTTGGAATCCATTCGGGTCTTGCCAGGGGATGATCCATTAAAGCTAACCATTCAATCCTCGTCTGGCTTCGAGCTGCAATCCAGGCTTGAATCAAAAGGGATCTATACGGAATTGGCTGACCCTTATAATGTGCTGCTCGTTCTTCCATTGCTGAAGGATGGCATGGAGCATCGCTTGCTGGAAGCTGCTGAAAAGATTGCTGAGGCAGTAAGCACGATGCCGATTGAGAAAAATAAATCTGAGTCCAAGGTCAATCAAAAAAGTGTTTCAACTTTGGAAGTCAGTTATAAAGAGATGGAGAATCAGCAGACAGAATATGTCCTGTTGCAGGATTCGGCAGGCAGGGTTTGTGCTGAACCAATCATTCCATATCCGCCGGGAATACCACTTTGTCTTCCTGGTGAAGTTGTGACGGAAGAAGATATAGAAACAATCGATTTATTAAAAGCAAAACAAGCAAAAATCCAGGGCGGAGAATATTTGCATGCTGGTAAAATAAAAGTGTTTAAGAGTTGGGGGCTTTAAAATTGGCAAAAGGAATATTTATTACGATTGAAGGTCCGGATGGTTCTGGAAAGACGACAATCCTTCAGATGCTTGCTCAAAATCTTGAAAAAGAAGGGTACGCCGTGGTGGCTACTCGTGAGCCTGGCGGCATCGAGATTGCTGAACAAATCAGGGAAGTTATTCTGGATCCGGAGAATACTGCAATGGACCCGCGAACAGAAGCACTTCTATATGCTGCGGCGAGAAGACAGCATCTTGCAGAGAAGGTGAAGCCTGCTCTCGAAGAAGGAAAAATCGTCCTATGTGATCGTTTTGTTGATAGTTCTCTTGCCTACCAGGGACATGCTCGTGGTTTAGGCATTGATGAAGTTTACTCAATCAACGAATTCGCGATTGAAAACATGATGCCTGCGTTGACTTTATACTTTGATGTCGCACCAGAGATCGGCTTGGAAAGGATCAATAAAAACAAAGGCCGTGAAGTCAACCGACTGGACCTGGAAAACCTCGATTTCCACCAAAAGGTGAGAGAAGGCTATTTGATCCTGGCTGAAAGGTTCCCAAAACGAATCGTTAAAGTGGATGCTTCTAAGGAACTCGATACAGTCTACGGACAAGCAGAAGCTGAAATTAAAATGCTCATAAATACGTTTTTCTCGAACAAGTCTTGATTAACCTCAGGCTTGTTTTTATTATGATTGGCGAATAAAGAGTTATTTTAGCGAATAGGTGTATATCAACTGGAAGCCAATGGAATTTTACGTTTAAATCATGTCTTGTCACCTGAATCCTGTTATAATGAGAATATAAAAGTTACGGAGTAAAACCTTTTCGTTCAGCTTGCTGCTGTGTGGAGCAAGTCTATAAAAAATTCTAGGGGGATAATGAATGAAGTTAATATTAGCTGTGGTCCAGGACCAGGATAGCAACCGTCTATCCAATGCATTAGTAGACCATAATTTCCGCGCAACAAAGATGGCCAGTACGGGCGGATTCCTGAAGTCCGGAAATACCACTTTTATCATAGGTACAGAAGACATCAGGGTAGATAAGGCATTGGAAGTCATCAGGGATAACTGTAAGTCGCGTGACCAGCTGGTAGCACCTGTCTCTCCGATGGGAGGGAATGCAGATTCATATGTTCCTTACCCTGTGGAAGTCGAGGTTGGCGGAGCGACTGTATTCGTATTGCCTGTTGAACAGTTTCATCAATTTTAACGGGAAATGCCCGGAGGTTTAGCAAGAGATGAAGATTAATCAGGATATGCGCCTTAACATAGATAAAGTCCGACAGGATCAAAAACAACAGCCTGGAGGCGGAATCAGGTTCAATGAAATGGTGGAGAAACAAGAACATAAATTGCAGCTCGGACAGATGCAGCAATTAATGAAGGAAGTCGAGTCTGCCGGAGAAAGGCTTGCGCGGTCAAGGACATTCAAGGACTTGGCCAAGTTCAAGACACTGGTAAAGCAATTCGTAAAAGAAGCGGTCAGCTTTGGAATGGAGCTAAAGCATTCGCATAGCTGGAATCAATATGGCGAAGGCAGGTCATTGAAACTTGTAGAGACTATTGATGAAAAGCTCGTACAGATGACAGAAGAGTTGATGGATAATAAAGATGAACAGATTGATATCCTTGGCAAAGTAGGGGAAATCAAAGGTCTGTTGATTAATTTATATACGTAAGTGAGTGATCGCATTGGCAAAGACGTGGGACGAGCTGGAGAGACTTCAGCCGAATGTTTTGAAGATGATTAAAAACAGCATCCAGAAAAATCGAATCGCCCATGCGTATTTATTTGAAGGAATGAGGGGCACTGGCAAAAAGGAGATTAGTATTCTTCTTGCCAAGAGTATCAATTGCCAGGCGCCTGTTGATGGCTATAAACCTTGTGAAAGCTGCTTGAACTGTAAAAGGATCAACCATGGCAACCATCCGGACATCCATCTTGTCGAGCCCGATGGCCTGTCGATAAAGAAAGGGCAAATTCAGCAGCTGCAGGAGGAGTTTTCGAAAACCGGTGTAGAGTCAAAGAATAAGCTATACACGATTGTCCATGCTGATCGGATGACGACAAATGCGGCAAACAGTTTGCTGAAATTCCTTGAGGAACCGCATGTGGGTACTGTAGCCGTGTTGATCACCGAGCAGGCCCAGCAAATGCTGCCGACAATTTTATCGAGATGCCAGCTGATCAATTTCACGCCGTTATCTCCTAAAAATATGGCAGAACAACTGATTGCCAATGGGATCCAACCGCAAATGGCACCCCTGTTGGCACAGCTAACCAATAATTTGGAAGAAGCTTTAGAGATAAGTCATGATGATTGGTTTGCACAAGCACAAAAAATAGTGTTAAAATTATATGAAGTGCCGAAAAAGAATTCCCTTGAAGCTATGGTCGCGCTCCAAGAGAACTGGTTTACGCACTTTAAAGAGAAAGAACAAATCGATCGTGGTTTGGATTTATTACTTCTTATTTTTAAGGATTTACTATACATTCAGCTTGGCAAGAAAGACCAGGTTGTATATCTAAACGAAAGCTCACGTTTAGAACAATTTGCATTACAGACATCCGGACGGCGTCTTACCGAACAAATGGCAGCCATTCTGGAGGCGAAGAGGAAGCTGCATGCCAATATGAATCCCCAGCTGCTCATGGAAGAGCTGGTGTTAAAATTGCAGGAGGGATCTACACTTGTATGATGTAGTAGGTGTCCGCTTCAAGAAAGCGGGAAAGATTTATTATTTTGATCCCGGCGATCTCTCAATTCAAAAGGACGAATTCGTCATTGTCGAAACTGTAAGGGGCGTTGAGTACGGAAGAGTCGTAACTCCCCGTAAACAGGTCGGCGAAAAGGATGTAGTCCTGCCTCTGAAAAAGGTAGTCAGAATTGCAGATCAGAAGGATCGACTTATTGTCGAGGAGAACAAAACAGCTGCAAAGGAAGCGTATGATGTTTGCAGTGAAAAAGTGAGTGAGCATCAGCTGGATATGAAACTGGTTGATGTTGAATATACATTTGACCGCAATAAAGTCATTTTCTACTTCACGGCTGACGGCCGCGTCGATTTCCGGGAACTGGTCAAGGACTTGGCCTCGATTTTTCGGACAAGGATTGAACTGCGCCAGATTGGCGTAAGAGATGAAGCGAAAATGCTTGGCGGGATAGGACCATGCGGCAGAATGCTTTGCTGCTCCACGTTCCTCGGAGACTTTGATCCAGTTTCAATCAAGATGGCCAAGGATCAAAACCTCTCGCTTAACCCAACAAAGATTTCCGGCCTTTGCGGCAGGCTCATGTGCTGTTTGAAATATGAGAACGACGAATATGAAACAGCGAAAGAGCAGCTGCCTGACCTGGGTGAAACGATTGTTACACCTGAGGGTACAGGAAAGGTTGTCGGATTGAACATCCTGGAACGAGTCATGAAAGTTGATATACCAGGCCAGGAACGCGTGCTGGAATATACACTTGAGGAAATACAGGAAGCAGGAGCTGTATCGTTGCAATCATCCACAGATTAATGAGGTGGAACAGGTGGATAAAAAAGATATCTTTGACTCAGTAAGTAATATGGAATCGCAGATTGGTGATTTATACCGTCAGCTTGGTGAGTTAAAACAGCATTTGGCAGAGGTTCTGGAAGAGAACAATGCATTAAAGCTGGAAAATGAGCATATAAGACGCCGTCTGGATCAAACCATTGGTAAAAAAGATCCAAACATTAAGAAGAGCAGTAAGGGAAACAGCAATCAGGCACAGGGGGATAAAAATGTAGTCGACATCGGTGAAGGCTACGACAACCTTGCCCGCCTGTACCAGGAAGGCTTCCATATCTGCAACCTGCATTTCGGAAGCCCCCGCAAAGAGGATTGCTTATTCTGCCTATCCTTTCTTAATAAAAAATAATTGGCAGCCTTCCTTAATTGGGAAGGCTATTTTTATAATGTTAAACGCCAATGGTCGTCACGGCCAGGACATGAACATATGCGTATGGAGGAAGTGTTCTATAATGGTTAATTTACGGGAAGATGAACGATTGGATTATTTGCTGGCAGAGGATTTAAGGATTATCCAGAGCCCGAATGTATTTTCGTTTTCATTGGATGCTGTATTGCTTGCTAGATTTGTCTGGGTGCCAATCCAAAAAGGCAAGATTGTCGACTTGTGCAGCGGCAACGGGGTCATTCCATTGTTTTTAAGCGCAAGGACAAAGGGAACAATCATCGGGGTAGAGATCCAGGAGCGATTGTACGATATGGCAGTCCGCAGTATTGAATATAATAATCTAGACGATCGGTTACATATGATCCATGGTGATCTCAAGGATGCGCCTAAAGATCTAGGCTATGAGAAGTATGATGTCGTAACATGCAATCCTCCTTATTTCCTTACACCTTCAAAGGAAGAAATAAATATGAACGAACACCTTGCAATTGCGCGCCACGAAATCCTCTGCACACTAGAGGATGCGATTAAAGCATCAAGCCAGCTTGTAAAACAGGGCGGCAAGGTTGCCTTTGTCCACCGCCCGGGCAGATTGATCGATATCATCGAAATCATGAGGAAATACCGGCTTGAGCCTAAGCGGATTCAGTTTGTTTATCCTAAGGCCGGGAAGGAAGCAAATACCCTTTTGATAGAGGCAATCAAGGATGGAAGTCCTGACCTTAAAATTCTTGAGCCTTTGACGGTCTATGATGAAAATAATGAGTATACCCCGGTGATCAAAGAAATGTTATATGGAAGCAAAAAAGCAAACAGAAACGGGTGATTTACATGCAACAGCAGAAAAGCTTTGAACGAGAGCATGAAAAAGGGATTCTTTACCTCGTGCCGACTCCTATCGGGAACCTTGAGGACATGACATTCAGGGCAATCAGGATTATGAAGGAAGCCGATTGGATTGCAGCGGAGGATACGAGGAATACGAAAAAGCTATGTAATTATTTTGAGATTGAAACGCCCGTTACCAGCTATCATGAACATAATAAAGAAAGCAGCGGATATAAATTGATTGAACGGATTAAAGAGGGAGCAAAAGTCGCACTTGTCAGCGATGCGGGAATGCCGACCATCTCTGATCCAGGCACGGAGCTGGTGGCCGAGGCAATCGCCGAGGGACTGACTGTCGTACCGCTCCCAGGTGCGAACGCGGCTTTGACAGCTTTGATTGCCTCTGGCATTCTTCCTCAGCCGTTCTACTATTATGGATTTCTCCAAAGGAGCAAAAAGGATAAGAAAAAGGAACTTGAAATGCTGGCAAAGCAGACTGCAACCATCGTTCTCTATGAATCTCCCCACCGTTTAAAGGAAACACTGTCGCTGATGCTTGAGGGACTAGGCGATCGGAAAATAGTCCTTTGCCGTGAATTGACGAAGAAATACGAGGAGTTCATAAGGGGAACGGTTGCTGAAGCATTGGCATGGGCAGAGAAAGAAGAAGTCCGCGGGGAATTTGTATTGATCATTGAAGGGGCCTCTCCCGATTCAATTTATGAAGAAGAAAATCAATGGTGGGAAAGATTAAGCATTGAAGAACATGTAGAACATTATATATCCAAAGAACAAATGAACTCTAAGGATGCAATCAAGCAAACTGCAAAAGATAGGGGTATGCAAAAGAGAGAGGTTTACCAGGCGTATCATATTAAAGAATAGTGCGGAAGCAGAACATATAAAAAAGGCCGTGGATTTGTCCACGGCCTTGAGTATTAGAATTAAGCTTTTACAGGTTCGAAGCTTCCCTGGATTTCTTGAAGAAGCTGTTCAGCACCTTCACGGCTAAGGATCAGCTTGCCGCCTGCCAATGTGATGTTGTTATCAGATACTTCACCAGTGATGTGGCAAGTCATGTTAGGCTTGTACTTCTTAAGAATGATGCGGTCATCATCAACATAAATTTCCAAAGCATCCTTTTCTGCGATGCCAAGAGTCCTTCTAAGTTCGATTGGAATTACCACACGGCCAAGCTCATCAACTTTACGAACGATACCAGTAGATTTCATTTTTTAATCTCCTCTCATTTCCCCATCTATTAAGTTCGTCATTTTTCGACATTTTTCTCTTATTGGTTTTATAATACCAAGGATTCCAATAACCGTCAATTATTTTATTTTTCTTCTATTAACAAATTTTAACACAATACGAAAACCTTTTCATATCAAGGGTTATGGATGAAAAAGACGAGAAGGAATAAGGAATGGCGCAGTTACCTCGAAAGGAGGATAATGAAAAAATATTATTGGGGGAATAGTATTCAACGCATAATTCGACAAAATTCTACAATTTCATTCGACAAAATGTCACAACTTCGACAAACTCTTAATGGAATGTACATTATTTTATTATCAGGTATATTCTATTTGTGGATTTGGTTATGATTTTATTATGTGAATATCAATCTTTTATTTTAAAAATCGATTAATATGCTCCTGCCCAATAAATAAGGCAGGGCTTTTTTGATAACGACGCGTCCACAATGAATCTCACTGACAAAATACGTAAACTTTATAGGGAGAATGTCCGTAGTGGACAAAATTTTTAAAGAAACACTGATTTTCTTGATTGATTATAAAGAGAATGTCGAAACCATAGATAATGCTCCTTTGTTTTACACTAAAGTGTTATGAATCCAAGGGCATTAGCTGTTATAATAACTACTATTAGAATGAACTAGCAGTTTTAGTTAAGGAGGATCTTCATGGAAGAGAAATTGAAAACCTTTTATCTTACAACCCCGATTTATTATCCGAGCGGCAATTTACATATTGGCCATGCTTATACGACAGTAGCAGGCGATGCAATGGCACGCTATAAAAGACTGCGCGGCTATGACGTCATGTATTTGACAGGAACTGATGAGCACGGTCAAAAAATCCAGCGCAATGCCGAGGCAAAAGGCATCACTCCGCAGCAATATGTGGATGAAATCGTCGAAGGCATCCAGGAGCTTTGGGGCAAGCTCGATATTTCCTATAATGATTTTATCCGTACGACCCAGGATCGCCACAAGCAGATTGTCGAGAAAATTTTTGCCCAGCTGCTGGAACAAGGTGATATCTATCTTGATCAATATGAAGGATGGTATTGTACTCCATGTGAATCCTTCTATACAGACAGACAGCTTGAAGACGGCAATTGCCCGGACTGCGGCCGTCCTGTCGAAAAAGTGAAGGAAGAGTCGTATTTCTTCAAAATGAGCAAATACGCAGACAGACTGCTGAAGTATTATGAAGAGAATCCTGAGTTCATCCAACCAGAATCACGTAAAAATGAAATGATTAACAACTTCATCAAGCCTGGACTTGAAGATTTGGCCGTTTCACGTACAACGTTTGACTGGGGTGTAAAAGTCCCTGGCGACCCTAAGCATGTTATTTATGTGTGGATCGATGCGTTGTCGAACTATATTACAGCTCTTGGCTATGGAACAGATGATGACTCCAAGTACTTGAATTACTGGCCGGCAGATGTCCACCTTGTCGGAAAAGAAATTGTCCGCTTCCATACCATTTACTGGCCAATCATGCTAATGGCGCTTGACCTGCCGCTTCCTAAGAAGGTTTTTGCACATGGCTGGCTTTTAATGAAGGATGGGAAAATGTCGAAATCCAAGGGGAATGTAGTTGACCCAGTGACACTGATTGACCGCTATGGTCTTGATGCGCTTCGCTACTACCTGCTCCGTGAAGTTCCATTTGGTTCTGATGGAGTATTCACTCCTGAAGGTTTTGTCGAAAGGATCAACTTTGACCTTGCGAATGACCTTGGAAACCTGTTGAACAGAACCGTCGCGATGATCAATAAGTATTTCGACGGCGAGATTCCAGCTTACAATGGCTCTGAAGGGGAATATGAAGAGCAGCTGCTTGAAATGAATAAAGAGACGGTCCGAAAGTATGAAGAGGCAATGGAGAAGATGGAATTTTCCGTGGCGCTTACTTCTGTATGGCAATTGATCAGCCGCTGCAATAAATTCATCGATGAAACACAGCCTTGGGTACTGGCAAAGGATGAAGAAAAGAAGGCTGAGCTTTCTAGTGTAATGGTCCACCTTGCTGAGTCATTGAGAAGAGTGGCTGTACTATTAAAGCCATTCCTTACAAGGACTCCGGATAAAATCTTCGCCCAGCTGAATGTCGCTTCTGAAGCACTGCAGTCTTGGGAAAGCCTTGAAGAGTTTGGCCAGATTCCAGCCGGAACGAAGGTCGTTCAGGGAGAACCAATCTTTCCTCGCCTTGAATTGAAGGATGAAGTAGAATTCATCAAGGAAAAAATGCAAGGTTCTGCCCCTGCTGCGGCACCTGTGGAAGAAGAGAAACCGGAACCTCAGGATGAAATCACAATTGATGACTTCATGAAGGTTGAGCTTCGGGTAGCAAAGGTTGTTCATGCAGAGCCTGTTAAAAAGGCGGATAAACTGCTTAAGCTTCAACTGGACCTTGGTTATGAAAAGCGTCAGGTTGTTTCCGGCATCGCGAAATACTATAAACCGGAAGACCTTGTTGGCAAAAAGGTAATCTGTGTGACAAACTTGAAGCCGGTCAAACTTCGCGGGGAGCTTTCCGAGGGAATGATCCTTGCGGGTGAAAAGGATGGTGTCATGTCATTGGCAACAGTTGATGACTCACTATCAGTAGGTGCGAAAGTAAAATAAAATCATTTAGACCTGGAAATGTTTCATGTGTAACATTTTCAGGTTTTTTGTGTTAAAAAGGCCATTTTTTTAGAAGAGTGATTTATGATAGGAAAGAGAGTCAGTTAGCAAGAAAAGTGCTGCGCTCTTGATTAGCCCTTGACAACCGCTCTTAATAACATCAAGCATTCCCGACACTTGTCGGGTTTTTATGAAACCGAATTCAAAAATTTGACCTGGACATTGAAAAAAAGTTATGATATCGACACAACTTTATCACAATAATAAGAACATCACAGTGATTCTATTTTCCTTAATGCCAGGAATCACTAGAATGAAACTGCAGGGCAATGCTGCAAAGGAGTTTTAACATGCTTTTTGATACACATGTACACTTAAATGCAGAACAATTCAATGATGATCTCCAGGAGGTTATTGATCGGGCGCTTGATGAGGGTGTGACGAACATGGTTGTTGTCGGGTTCGATGAGGCAACGATCAAGAAAGCGATTGAACTTGCTGAAGGCTATGATTTTATCTATGCAAGTGTAGGATGGCATCCAGTCGATGCGATTGATATGACGCAGGAGCATCTGGACTGGCTGAGAGAACTGTCCAGCCATCCGAAAGTAGTAGCACTCGGGGAAATGGGCCTTGATTATTACTGGGACAAGTCACCAAAGGACATCCAGAAAGAGGTCTTCCGCAAACAAATCAGATTGGCAAAAGAAGTGAATCTTCCTATCATCATACATAATCGTGATGCAACAGCAGACATAGTTGAAATTTTAAAGGAAGAAAACGCCGGGGAAGTAGGCGGAATCATGCATTGCTATAGCGGCAGTGTGGAAACCGCGCTAGAGTGTATCGATATGAATTTTTATATTTCGCTTGGCGGGCCGGTTACGTTCAAAAACGCGAAGAAACCGAAGGAAGTGGCAGAATCGATTCCAATGGATCGACTGTTGGTTGAAACAGATTGCCCTTACCTGACGCCGCATCCATATCGCGGAAAAAGAAATGAACCAGCGTATGTAAAATTGGTGGCCGAACAAATTGCAGAACTGAAGGGGTTAACACTCGAAGAAGTTGCAGGCGAAACAGCCAAAAATGCAAAAAAATTATTCGGCATAAAGTGATAAGGAATGTTGTCGATTTTTCAACAAGGTTGTCCAAACTTTTTCTGTTTCTAAAAAGTTCTACATGTCTCACTGGTGACATAGGATAACCGTGTCGATAACTCTTGCTTTTCTTTTTATGGAGCATCTTGCATAATAGGGACTACGTTTGGGCAAGGGTGTCTGGGTTGACAAGTCGGCAACAATATCTTTATAATCACTCCGAGAAGAGGAGGCGTTTTTCATCGTGATTAATAGTATGAAAAACCTGTTTTCCAAGACTTTGAGTAAAAAGAAACTGGTGATTTTTTCTGCTAGTTTCCTAGTTTTTGCCGCTGCTCTTGGGTTCTTCATGTATGAAGGGACCAAAAAGACAGTTGCATTGACGCTGGATGGCGAAGAAAGAGTCATTAAAACACATGCGAATACTATCCAAGATCTATTTAATGATCTCAAAATCTCACTACGCTCAGAGGATTATTTATCACTGGCGGCAAACACAGAGGTGAAGAACAACCTTTCGATTGTGTGGAAGCCGGCAAAACAGGTAGAGCTAATACAAGATCAGGAAAAGAAAACGTATTGGACAGCAGCCGATACGGTAGAGGACTTCCTGAAAGAACAGAATATCGTTTTAAATGAACACGACAAGTTAAACCTAAACCCAGACGCTAAGTTAAAGCAAGATTTGAAGATTGCCATTCAGAGAGCTTTCCCGCTTAAGCTTGTAGTTGGCGGAAAAGAACAAGATGTATGGTCGACTTCGACTACGGTCGCTGACTTTTTATCACAGCAAGGAATCACACTGAACGAAATGGACCGTGTTGAGCCTGCGTTAAAGCAGAACGTCACAAAAGATGCCGTGATTAATGTTATTCGAGTTGAAAAAGTCACCGATGTAGTGGAAGAACCAATTAGCTATGCAGTCGTTACGAAAAATGACAGCAAACTGGAAAAAGGAAAACAAAAAGTCGTAACAGAAGGCCAGGAAGGTTTGCTTTCCAAGGAATATGAAGTCATTCTTGAAAATGGCAAGGAAGTATCAAGAAAACTGGTCAGTGAAAAGAAACTGAAAGAGAAACAGGATAAAGTCGTGGCAATGGGAACGAAGGTCATCGTAGCTCAAGTTTCCCGTGGCACAAGTGAACCGGCGGGTAAGGAATTTTATGTTACTTCTACAGCGTACACAGCTAACTGTAACGGCTGCTCCGGCTACACGGCTACTGGAATCAATCTGAGGGCGAACCCTAATATCAAGGTCATTGCAGTAGATCCAAGAGTTATTCCTTTAGGTACCAAAGTGTATGTGGAAGGCTATGGCTATGCAATAGCTGCCGATAAAGGATCAGCCATCAAAGGCAATAAGATCGATGTCTTTTTCGCGTCCAAAGCAGATGCATACCGTTGGGGCCGTAAAACCGTCAAAATCAAAATCCTGAATTAATTTATGGATGCAGGGGATTCTTCCTCTGCATTTTTGTTTTTTCATTTTACGTTTAAGGTATAATAAGAAAAGCGTAATCGCTTAAAAACTTTCCACCTATATAGACGATTATATTTCAAAAATGTTTCATTTATTTCAAAGAAAATTTATTTCTTTTTAATTTGCCTGCACTTTTAGATTAAAGAAAAGAATTTTAACCACGAGAAATGTCCAGCTCCAGCGCCTAGCCAGTTTTCATCCCGACTTAACTTCCTTGAGTATCTTGCGAGAAGCGTTAGCTTTGAGCAGCTCGAGTCGCTTCGGTCCGCCCAATGAAGTCAAAGAACGACTTCACCGGTCGGCCCTCCAGCGCTTGTCGGGGCTGATCAAGGCGCTTGCGCTTTCAATTGGAGGAATCATGAAATTAAAAGAAATCATTGTAGTTGAGGGCAAGGATGATACGACGGCGATCAGGCGTGCTGTTGATGCAGATACAATTGAAACGAATGGATCGGCGATCAATGTCGAAACCATTGAACGGATTCGGAATGCCCATGAAAAGCGGGGTGTGATTGTTTTTACCGATCCCGATTTTCCAGGCGAAAAAATCCGCAAGACTATTTCAAAGCAGGTTGCTGGGTGCAAGCACGCATTTATTCCAAAGGAATTGGCTAAGCCAAAATCCGGGAGAGGACTTGGTGTTGAGCATGCATCTCCAGAAGTGATCCGTGAAGCGCTGAAGGATGCTCAGGTAATGGATGCAGAGGCAGTCGAAGAGATTACCCAGGAGGACTTGATTGTTGCGGGTCTGATTGGCGGTCCTGGTTCCAGGGAAAGGCGTGAGAAGCTTGGAAGGCTGCTGAAGATCGGATATACAAATGGCAAGCAGCTGCACAAGCGCCTGATGATGTTTCAGGTGAAAAGACAGGATTTCGCCGATGCGCTGGCAGAAATCCTTAAGGAGGAACAAAATGCATAAAGATATTGCAACCCCGGTGAGAACGAAGGAAATACTTGATAAATACGGCTTTTCATTTAAAAAGAGCCTGGGACAGAACTTTTTGATCGATACGAATATCCTGAACCGCATCGTCGACCATGCGGAATTAACCGACCATAGCGGCGCCATTGAAATCGGACCTGGAATCGGTGCATTGACAGAGCAGTTGGCGAAAAGAGCTGAAAAGGTGGTTGCTTTTGAAATTGACCAGCGTTTGCTGCCGATTTTGGAGGATACTCTCTCACCTTACCAAAACGTAAAAGTTATCCATAGTGATGTACTGAAAGCTGATGTTCAAGCTGTGATGACAGAGGAATTTGGGGAACAAAAAGACGTTATGGTGGTGGCCAATCTTCCATATTATGTAACAACACCGATCCTGATGAAGCTGCTTGAGGAAAGGCTGCCAATCAGGGGCATCGTCTGTATGCTCCAAAAGGAAGTGGGCGACAGGATTTCGGCCAAGCCAGGAACGAAGGAATATGGTTCACTGTCCATTGCTGTCCAATATTATACGAAGGCCGAAACCGTGATGATTGTTCCGAAAACGGTCTTTATGCCACAGCCTAACGTAGATTCAGCGGTCATAAGATTAACATTGCATGATGAACCACCTGTTAAGGTGAAGGACGAGAAGTTCTTTTTCCATGTCACAAGATCAAGTTTTGCCCAGCGCCGTAAAACCATCCTGAATAACCTGACCAGCCAGCTGCCAGATGGAAAGCAGAAGAAAGAAAGTATACAAGCAGCGCTCCGGCAGGCAGGAGTAGAAGAGTCACGACGTGGAGAAACTCTCACAATAGAAGAATTCGCGCAATTGAGTAATGCGCTGTATCCATATTTTTATTAAAAAATACAATGCTCTTACAGATGTTCCAAAAGTCCGAGATGTTCGGGCTTTTTTCTTTTTGTAATGATTTATTTCAATGGTGTCCAGAAATCCAGCCCGAATGAACCGCTACATCCAGAAAGCACATGTCTATGGGTATTTGCATATTTTATGTAAGAATACCACTTAGCGCAGCCTGTGTGCGGGGCAATTGGAGTGAGGATGATGAATATTAACCTCATGGATATCGTCGGCAGGGTTTCGCATCAATGCGATATTATGTTCCGGGTTATCGATATCAGAGAGAAACATGGCAAAAAAATCGCGATATTATATGGTGAGGATTTCCGATTGATTGCGGATGCGCCCTATGAAGATCTAATTAAAATCGATCCGAGTATGCGCATGAGGCTGACAAAGGAATTCCGGTCACTTGAAGAACAGTCATATAAGCTATTCAGGCAGGATGTTGATTTACTGCAGCAAAAGCAGGAATATGAGACCACTGAGGGCTACAGCAAGTCATATAACTACTTTCAGATGCCTGGGAAGGTGCTCCATATTGATGGAGATCCGAATTATTTAAAAAAGTGCCTGACCCTTTATGAGAAAGTCGGGGTCCCGGTGTATGGGTTCCATTGCAATGAAAAAGAAATGCCGGACAAAGTCGGAATGCTGATTGATTATTATCGGCCTGATATTTTGGTCATCACCGGGCATGATGCCTATTCAAAGTCTAAAGGGACAATGGATGATATCAATGCTTATCGCCACTCCAAGCATTTTGTCCAGACAGTGAGAGAGGCAAGAAAGAAAATTCCCCATTTGGACCAGCTTGTCATTTTTGCTGGCGCTTGCCAGTCACATTTTGAGTCGTTGATTCACGCTGGTGCCAATTTTGCCAGTTCCCCTTCAAGAGTTAATATCCATGCGCTTGATCCGGTCTATATCGTTGCTAAAATCAGTTTTACGCCGTTCATGGAGCGCATTAACGTGTGGGATGTTCTTCGCAATACCTTAACTGGAGATAAGGGTCTTGGCGGCATCGAAACAAAGGGAGTATTAAGAACAGGAATGCCCTATAATAAAAATTCGTCGGACTGAATAAAATACGGTCCGGCGTTTTTTATTATTTTGGTACATATTTTATCGCATTAAAGGCTACGCTAAAATTGTTGAAATTTAGAGGAAAAAGAAGTCCGAAATATATTGACTTTTAAATTTAAGTACTGTTATAATTTATGTTTTTGTTTGACTAAATAGTGTCAGCGTGTTATACTTTACACAGTGAGGTGGACCGAATGCCAAAAACATTATCGGATATCAAAAAAGCGCTTGATTCAAACCTAGGAAAAAGACTCATGCTAAAGGCCAACGGAGGACGGAGAAAGACGATTGAACGTTCTGGCGTGTTAGCGGAAACTTATCCTTCTGTTTTCGTCATCGAGCTTGACCAGGATGAAAATGCTTTTGAACGTGTTTCGTACAGCTACGCAGATGTTCTAACTGAAACAGTGGAAATTACCTTCTTTGAAGATACAACAGGATCAATAGCTTTGAGCTGATTTTTGGCTCAATGCAGTACAGGCAGTCAACTTTCGGGTTAGCTGCTTTTTATTTTGTCCAATTTTGCTATCAGCAGGATAAATAAGGCGCACATGAAAACTTCTTTTTCAAAAATACTAAGGTTACCGCGGTGGTGAAAGGAGATGGTAGTAATGGGCAGAAGAAGAGGGATTATGTCTGAAAGGTTGAAGGAAGAGCTTGCGAAAGAACTTGGCTTCTATGATGTCGTCCAGAATGAAGGATGGGGCGGCATAAAGGCAAAGGATGCAGGTAACATGGTAAAGCGAGCAATTGAGTTGGCCGAACAGCAGCTTGCGAACCAGAACCGCTGACCCAGATGAAATTTCTTTAGAGACTGCCACACAGCTGTTTTCACAGTTGCCAATAAAATTCAGATCCATCGCGGCGCCGGGGCTTATGCTCCGGCTTTTTTTATGGATAAAAAGCTGTGCAGCTTCCAGGTAACCTCCTGCAATTCTAATTCTTTGTGAATTTACTGTATTCGCCATAATGCAAATGATAAAATAAAGGAATGTTTCTTGCATGGGAGTCTTACTTATTTTACTCAGAGAGTATTGTTTTGAATTAGACAATTGTCCAGCTCCAGCGCCTAGCCAGTTTTCATCCCCGAGAGTGCTTCTTCGAGTATCTTGCGATAAGCGTTAGCTTTGAGCAACTTGAGTCGCTTGTCTAGCTGCGGCTCCTAACTCCTCGAGACGTTTCGGTCCTGCCAATGAAGTCATAGAGCGACTTCACAGTCAGGCCCTCCAACGCTTGTCGGAGTTGGGCAGTCGCCTCCGCTTTTCGAATTGTCTAGTGCACCTCCTAGAAACTCCGAAACTTCAACTCCGCCCCAGAAGCAAAAAGCGCTTCTTTGTCGGAGTCTCCAGTTTCTGCGTTTCTGGACAGTCGGCTATACTTTTTGATTTCGGTCCTGCCAATGAAGTCAAAGAACGACTTCACTGGTCGGCGCTCCAGCGCTTGTCGGGGCTGACCAAGGCGCTTGCGCTTTTCTATTCTTTTTGTGGTAAAATAGGACAAAATGTGGAATTCGTTTAAAGTAGGTGGAAGTTGTGAAGGTTTTAGTGAAGGCGCCGGCAAAAATCAATTTGTCGCTGGATGTTTTGCATAAACGTCCGGATGGTTACCATGAGGTGGAAATGGTCATGACGACGATTGATTTGGCTGATCGCATCGAGCTTAGTTTACTAGAAGAAGACAGGATCGTGATCCATTCCCATAATCGGTTTGTTCCGGATGATCAGCGGAATCTAGCTTACCAGGCAGCGCATCTGTTGAAGGAGAGGTTCCAGGTGAAGCAAGGTGTTCTCATTGGCATTGAGAAGACCATTCCGGTGGCAGCAGGGCTTGCTGGCGGCAGCAGTGACGCAGCGGCGACATTAAGAGGGTTGAATAAGCTATGGAAGCTTGGTCTGTCATTGGACGAGCTGGCAGTGCTGGGTGCTGAAATTGGCTCAGATGTTTCTTTCTGTGTGTACGGAGGAACAGCGCTGGCGACAGGCAGAGGGGAAATAATCGAGGAACTGCCGGCTCCGCCGACGTGCTGGGTTGTATTGGCGAAACCGTTTATCGGTGTATCGACTGCGGAGGTGTATCGCCGCCTTAATGTAGAAAAGATTCAACATCCGCCTACAAAGCAAATGATCTCAGCTATTGAAAATGGAGATTTCCATGGAGTATGCAACAGTGTCGGAAATGTTTTGGAAGATGTGACACTTTCGCTATATCCCGAGGTAGCACAAATAAAGGATCAAATGAAGCGGTTTGGTGCTGATGCTGTCTTGATGAGCGGAAGCGGCCCGACGGTATTCAGCCTTGTAGCACATGATTCGAGAATGCATCGAATTTATAACGGTCTGCGAGGGTTTTGTGACCAGGTATTTGCAGTGAGAATGCTTGGAGAGCGTCATACCCTTGATTAAATCCGTATAATGGTGGTATATTAACCTTAAATATTCGGATTTTGGAGGTTCTTGAATGAAATTTAGACGCAGCGAGCGTTTGATCGATATGACGACTTATTTACTGGAACATCCGCGCCAATTGGTACCGTTAACCTATTTTGCCGAAAAGTATGGTTCAGCAAAGTCCTCAATCAGTGAAGATCTCGGAATCATCAAAGAAACATTTGAACAGCGTGGAATCGGTGTCCTTCAGACTGTGCCAGGCGCTGCCGGCGGAGTCAAGTTCCATGTCCATGTCAGTGAGGAAAAAGCACGGAAGGTAATCGATGAACTGTGTAACGTAATGGCAAGTCCTGACCGATTGCTGCCAGGCGGGTATCTTTACATGAATGATATTCTGGGAAATCCAGCAATTGTGCAGGAAGTCGGAAGGCTGCTCGCTTCTGCTTTTGCTGATAAGGATATTGAAGTTGTCATGACTGTGGCGACAAAGGGGATTCCGATCGCTTACGCAGTCGCAAGCCACTTGAATGTTCCAGTCGTGATTGTCAGAAGGGATAGCAAAGTGACGGAAGGGTCGACGGTAAGCATCAACTATGTTTCAGGTTCTTCAAAAAGAATCCAGACGATGGTGCTATCAAAGCGTAGCCTTGCAGTGGGCTCGAAGGTTCTGATTGTCGATGACTTCATGAAAGCGGGCGGCACCGTTAATGGCATGATCAACTTGCTTGAAGAGTTCAATGCGGAGTTAGCGGGAATAGCAGTACTGGTTGAATCGGAGAATATCGAAGAAAGACTTGTCGATGAGTATCTATCACTCGTACGCCTTTCAGATGTCGATGTAAAAGAACGTAAAATTACCGTGAGTGAAGGAAATTACTTCGCTCGCAGAGAATAGTTGTTCATATAAACAATAGATGGGGTGACAATATGAATATTGTACAGACTTCAAACGCGCCAGCCGCAATCGGTCCATATTCTCAGGGTGTGGTTGTGAACAATCTTTTCTACAGCTCAGGCCAGATTCCTCTGACTCCAGAGGGTGTAATGGTAGAGGGAGACATCCAGGCCCAGACGCATCAGGTATTCAAAAACCTGAAAGCTGTTCTTGAGGCTGCAGGTGCTTCACTTGAAACAGTCGTAAAAGCAACGGTCTTCATCAAAAATATGGATGAATTTGCTCAGTTGAATGAAGTGTATGGGGAGTATTTCAGCACACATAAGCCAGCACGCTCAACAGTAGAAGTGGCAAGACTGCCAAAGGATGCCCTGGTGGAAATCGAAGTAGTAGCGCTCGTTAAATAACGGGCGTTTTTTTTTTATTTTTGGAAGAGTGGGATTAAACATCTTGAGGGACTGAATAAATCACAAGAAAGGCCAACTTGTGCCCGTGAAAAGAGAAAAACTAGTCTGACGGTCACAAGAAGGGTCAACATGTGCCCGTGAAAAGAGAAAAACCGGTTTCACGGTCACAAGAAGGGCAAACTTGTGCCCGTGAAAAGAGGAAAACCAGTTTGACGGTCACAAGAAGGGCAAACTTGTGCCCGTGAAAAGAGATAATCCAGTCTGATGGTCACAAGAAAGAGCAACTTGTGCCCGTGAAAAGAGAAAAAGCAGTTTGACGGTCACAAGAAGAGGCAACTTGTGCCCGTGAAAAGAGAAAAAGCAGTTTGACGGTCACAAAAAGGGCGCCGTTCCGTTATAGGAATCCCTATATCTAGAAACCGAACTTATGATTTACATACAAACCTGGTCCAGAATGCATTTATCTATTATGAACAATTAATACAAAACTTTTCCCGGATAAAAGTATATGAAGGAGGATTAAAATCCGGAAAAAATTATAAGATTTTTCCGCATCGTCAATAGCCAAAAAAGCCTATTTTACAAAGGCAAATAAGCTTGAAAAGGCTTTCTCCATGAAAAAGTTCACAAATTCGCCCTGTTTTTTCAAAAAAATTTTCTTGTAAAAGAAGGAGATTTGATTTCAACGTGGAATTATTTAACTAGAATTTTATCTATTTGTAAAGGTGGTGAACAGAATGGAAGTAACTGACGTAAGATTACGCCGCGTTAATACAGATGGACGGATGAGAGCGATCGCTTCCATCACGCTTGACAACGAGTTTGTTGTCCATGATATCAGGGTGATTGATGGAAACAACGGCCTATTTGTTGCAATGCCTAGTAAGCGCACTCCTGATGGCGAGTTCCGTGATATCGCGCATCCGATCAATTCGGGTACACGCGGAAAGATACAGGATGCCGTACTGGCAGAGTACCACCGTTTAGGTGAATTGGAAGTTGAATTCGAAGAAGCTGGAGCTTCCTAGAATATATAAGTGCATAACATCAAGAGCCTGCTGCATAAGTTAGGCTCTTTTTTATTTCCCCTGTTTGTCCGCTGTCTAAACCAATTGTTTTTAAAAAAATCTTCATTTATTTTGAGAAATACCTTCCCCCCTAAACTGACAAATAATTGTACTTGTTCTTCTATTCTTGAAATGGCTGGCTATTTAAGATATATTCGTAATGGATAAAAAGGTAAATTGGAGGCCTGCTAATGTCTAATCGTTATGCAATCATTTTAGCTGCCGGTCAGGGAACAAGAATGAAGTCTAAGTTGTATAAAGTTCTTCACCCTGTATGTGGCAAGCAAATGGTACAGCATGTTATTGACCAGGTGAAAAGTCTTGATATAAACGAAATCGTGACCATTGTCGGTCATGGAGCAGAAAAAGTGAAAGATCAGCTAGGTGAGGACAGCCAGTATGCCCTGCAGGCAGAACAGCTGGGAACAGCTCATGCGGTGCAGCAGGCAGGAGACATGCTCGCTGATAAAGAAGGTGTCACAATCGTCGTCTGCGGTGATACTCCGCTGATCAAGGCTGAAACAATGGAAGCTCTTTTCAAGCATCATGAAGAGACAAATGCTAAAGCAACCATTCTGACGGCGAGGGCGGAAGATCCGACTGGATACGGCCGTATCGTCCGAAATGCAGAGGGCTTTGTCGAGAAAATCGTTGAGCACAAGGATGCTAACGAGCAGGAAAGAAGCATCAATGAGATAAATACAGGTACATATTGCTTCGACAATAAAATGTTATTCGAAGCGATCCAAAATGTATCTAACGATAATGTCCAGGGAGAATACTATCTTCCAGATGTCATCGAAATCCTGAAGAACCAGGGCGAAATCGTATCCGCCTATGTGACGGATAACTTCGCGGAGACGCTTGGTGTCAATGACCGTGTCGCTCTTGCTGAAGCTGAACGCACGATGAAAAAGCGGATCAACGAGTATCACATGCGCAATGGCGTATCGCTTATAGATCCTGATAACACGTATATTGGACCAGATGTGAAGGTTGGACAGGATACGGTTATTTTCCCGGGAACGACCCTTTCTGGCAGTACAGTCATCGGTTCTGAATGCCAGATTGGACCAAATACTGAAATCAGTAACTGTGAAATTGGAAACAATACAGTTATCCGACAATCAGCGGCCTTTGACAGCAAGATTGGCTCAGAAGTCAATATTGGGCCATTTGCGCATATCAGGCCTGAATCTGATATCCATGATGAAGTGAAGATCGGCAATTTTGTCGAAATTAAGAAAGCGGTATTTGGCAAAGGAAGTAAAGCTTCTCACCTTAGCTATATAGGTGATGCAGAAGTCGGTGCTGATGTGAATATCGGCTGCGGCTCGATCACAGTGAATTATGATGGCAAAAACAAGTTCCTAACCAAGATTGAAGATGGCGTATTTATCGGCTGTAACTCCAATCTTGTTGCACCAGTGACGATTGGAAAAGGCGCATATGTAGCAGCCGGTTCCACGATCACGGAAGATGTTCCAGGTGAAGCACTTGCGCTTGCACGTGCTCGTCAAGTCAACAAAGAAGATTATGTAGGGAAAATGAACGTAAAGAAATAAGAGTCTTGGAGGTCCATAATGTCAAACCAGTATCTTGACCCAAATTTGAAGGTTTTTTCACTGAACTCAAATGTTGAACTTGCCCAGGAAATTGCGAAGGTAATCGGGGTAGAGCTAGGAAAATGCTCTGTATCCCAATTCAGCGACGGAGAAATCCAGATCAACATTGAAGAAAGCATCCGTGGCTGCGATGTTTATGTCATCCAGTCAACAAGCTCTCCGGTAAATGAAAACATCATGGAATTGCTGATCATGATCGACGCTTTGAAGCGTGCATCAGCTAAAACAATCAATATTGTTATGCCATATTACGGCTATGCGAGGCAGGACCGTAAAGCACGTGCTCGTGAGCCAATCACAGCCAAGCTTGTGGCAAACCTGCTTGAGACAGCTGGCGCAACACGCGTGATTACGCTTGACCTTCACGCTCCGCAGATTCAGGGTTTCTTTGATATTCCAATCGATCACTTGATGGGTGTGCCGATTCTTGCGGACCACTTCAAGAGCAAGGAATTGAACGGAGACGTTGTCATTGTATCTCCTGACCATGGCGGTGTTACTCGCGCAAGAAAGATGGCGGAAAGATTAAAAGCACCAATCGCAATCATCGACAAGCGCCGTCCGAAGCCAAATGTGGCTGAAGTCATGAATATCGTTGGTAATATCGAAGGCAAGGTTGCAATCTTGATTGACGATATTATTGATACTGCAGGAACGATTACATTGGCGGCCAATGCTTTGGTTGAAAATGGTGCATTAGAAGTATACGCTTGCTGTACGCACCCTGTATTGTCAGGTCCTGCGATTGAGCGTATCGAAAACTCCAAGATTAAAGAACTGGTTGTAACAAATTCAATCGCGCTAGCTGAAGAAAAGCGCGTTGAAAAGATCCACCAGCTGTCAGTTGCACCACTGATCGGGGAAGCAATTATTCGCGTCCACGAAGAGCAATCTGTTAGCACACTTTTCGATTAATTTTTATATGATATAACAGGCTTGCCAACTGGCAAGCCTACTCTTGTTTCTGTTACTTAAGCACAGCTTTTTAAGAGATGAAGCCAAAGCCGTCAAGTTATTGTGACAGGTTCCAAGGAAACAGAGCTAAAGCTGTCAAGAAAAGCTCATAATTGTGACAGGTTTCAAGGAAACAGGGCCAAAGCTGTCAAAAACCCGTTGCGAATATCCGCGGAAAGTGAAGCGCCTGGAACGAAAACCAACAGCTGTGTTGAACAGAGACAATCTTAGTCAATGAATATTCGCACTATGGAGCATCTCAAAAAAGTATAACGTTTAGACCTTCCTGTTTTGGGGCATTTTTTATATAGACAAGAACTTACGAAATAGGAAGGGGACAAAACCATGAGTGCAACATTGAAAGCAAATGAGCGAACAGGTACTCAACGTTCTAGCCTGAGGAAGTTACGCCAGGAGGGCAATATTCCGGCAGTGGTCTATGGAAGGACTACAGATAGCAAATCCATTTATGTGGACAGCATCGAGTTTGTGAAGACCATCCGTGAAAATGGCCGAAATGGTGTCATTTCACTTGATGTAGGCGGCAGCCAGCATAGCGTCATGCTGACGGATTATCAGGAAGATCATATCAAGAATGAAATTCTTCATGCTGATTTCCTTGTGGTTGATAAAAGCTCCAAGGTACATGCAAGCGTAAGG
The DNA here is from genome assembly GCF_014856545.2 of Mesobacillus jeotgali. Classification (NCBI taxonomy): domain Bacteria; kingdom Bacillati; phylum Bacillota; class Bacilli; order Caryophanales; family Bacillaceae; genus Mesobacillus; species Mesobacillus jeotgali. Next base: position 62,781 of record NZ_CP109811.1, read on the forward strand.
GTAAATCTCGTTGGCGATGCTGCAGGTGTCAAGGATGGCGGCGTCCTTCAGCAGCCGATCCATGAAGTGAACATCACAGCGACTCCAGGCAATATCCCTGAATCCATTGATGTGGATGTCACAAACCTGCAAGTTAATGAAAACTTGACACTTGCTGATATCCAAACAGGAAATTATGAAATTAATGATGACGAAAATACGGTAGTCGTTTCAATCCTTCCTCCTAAAGTGGAAGAAGAAATCAACTCCGGCGAAGAACAAGAACCAGGAGAGCCTGAAAATGAAGAAGGAAGAGAAACAAAAGCGAGCGAAGAATAAAGCAGCATCAGACGTAGCCTGAAAAGGGTTACGTCTTTTGTGGTTTTCATGTACATTAGAAATAGAGATTCTTTCTGGTTTCCCTGAAAGAATAAGATATGCGTTTGGTTAGGGGTGTGGAAAGTGAAGTTATTTGTTGGACTTGGGAATCCAGGGAGGCAATACGATAAAACAAGGCACAATATCGGCTTTGAAGTAATAGATGAGTTATCAAAACGCTGGAATATCCCATTGGATCAGGCGAAGCATAAAGGTTTATACGGAAAGGGATTTGTTGGCGGCGAAAAGGTCATCTTGCTTAAGCCTTTAACATATATGAACCTTTCTGGTGAATCAATCAGGGCCGTAATGGATTTTTATGATATCGACCTGGAAGATCTGGTTGTAATCTATGATGATCTCGATATGCCGACTGGCAGGATCAGATTGCGCCAAAAAGGCAGCGCAGGCGGTCATAATGGGATTAAGTCGACGATTGCCCATACAGGAACACAGGAGTTCAAGCGTATCAGGGTAGGCATCAGCCGCCCGACCAATGGAATGGCGATCACGGATTGGGTGCTCGGCCGTTTTACTGCCGAAGAAAATGAACAGATGTCCGAGGCTGTCATGAAATCTGCCGATGCTTGTGAAGAATGGATGAAAAAGCCATTTTTAGAAGTTATGAATACATTCAATCAATAGTGAATTCAGATAAAGTGGCGAACTAAACATGCCAATCTTTTGATCAAGTAATATAATGTAAAAAAAGAATCATACAATAGGCTAAGTGCATAAGTTCCTGCCAAAGGGTCAATAATGAATAATGACTTAAATTGGGAGGGACGGGCATGGCTATACATTATCAATGCCGTCATTGCGGCACGAATATCGGCTCATTGGACAGATTGTCTGTCCACAGTGAAAGTTTAGGGCTGCATAAGCTGACCGAGGAAGAGCGCCAGGAGATGGTATCTTACGCAGGGAACGGTGACATCCATATAAAATCGATCTGTGAAGACTGTCAGGAAGCCCTGGAGCGCAACCCGGACTTCCACCAGCACGACTACCTGATTCACTGAAAAGCTTTGGATTCCACATCCAAAGCATTTTTCTGTTTGTATATTGGCCGTTTATTTAAAAAGGAAAGATTAGCATTTTTTATAGAGAGGGAGAGGTTTGGATGCAGGGGCTGAAAGCTCTATTTAGTCATCAGGATGATGTCCAATCTGTTATTTCCGGAATGGATGAGGGGCTCAGGGAACAGCTCGTCGCAGGCCTGTCTGGTTCGGCAAGGACGGTCTTTTTGGCCGCCATCTACGAGCAGACGAAGCGCCCCGTCCTGATCGTGACACATAATTTATTGCAAGCGCAAAAACTATATGACGATCTTGCGAATTTAATAGGGGAAAATGATGTCTATCTTTACCCGGCAAATGAATTGATTGCCGCAGAAATAAGTATTTCAAGTCCAGAGCTGAAGGCACAGAGAATAGAGGCTCTGAATCATTGGAGCAAAAAGAATACGGGTATTGTGATTGTCCCGATGGCTGGCTTGAGGAAGCTGCTTCCGCCAAAGGATTTGTGGGCAAAATTCCAGCTGACATTCAAGCTTGGCGAAGAAATCGATCTCGAATCGGTTCTCAACCGGTTTGTCAGCATGGGATATGTCAGGGCGGGAATGGTTGCGGCTCCTGGTGAATTCAGCGTGCGCGGCGGAATTATTGATATTTACCCGCTGACATCCGCAGATCCGATCAGGATTGAGCTGTTTGATGCAGAGGTTGATTCAATCAGGACGTTCTCGCTTGAGGACCAGCGTTCAAAAGAAAAAATGAAAACAGTAGCGATCGGGCCAGCGACAGAAAACCCGATTGAGAGTGAACAGCTGGACCGTCTGATTACAGGATTGGAAGACGGGCTCTCAAGCAGTTTAAAGAAGCTAAAGGATGATAAGGCAAAGACATTGATGGCTCAAAATATTGGCTATGAATTGGAACAGCTCCGCAATGGGCAAATACCTGATCAACTATTCAAGTACTTATCCATAGCTTATGAAAAGCCTCAAAGTTTAATAGATTACTTGCCGTCAAAGGGTTTCCTGTTCATTGATGAAATCAGCAGGGTACAGGAAATGAATGAGTCCCTTGGCAAGGAAGAAGCGGAATGGTATACGAGCCTCCTCGGCGAAGGCCAGATCACCCATGATCTGAAAATTTCGCACCAGCTCCCTGACTTGATGAGTAAAGCTGGAAAACCGATTGTGTATTTATCCTTATTTTTAAGGCATGTACCAAACACAAGTCCGCAGAACATCATTAATATATCCTGTAAGCAGATGCAGAATTTCCACGGGCAGATGCATGTGCTTAAAGGTGAAGTAGATCGCTGGCGGAAAGGAAACTATGCAGTTATATTCCTCGGGCCGGATGCCGAAAGAGTCAAAAAACTTGAACGCGTTCTGGAAGACTATGAAATCGATGCGGTAAAAATGGACAGCAAGCAGAAGCTGCTTCCAGGAAAAGTCCAGATTATCCAGGGCAGCCTGAATACAGGCTTTGAATTCCCAATCCAAAAGATTGCCGTAATTACAGAAGAGGAACTTTTCAATAAAAAAACAAAGAAGCCTGCCAGAAGACAAAAGCTGTCGAATGCAGAGCGGATCAAGAGCTATTCGGAACTTAAGATCGGCGATTATGTTGTTCACGTAAACCACGGTATTGGTAAATACCTAGGCATTGAAACGCTCGTAATCAATGGGATCCATAAAGATTATCTCCATATCCGCTATCAGGGAACAGATAAGCTTTACGTCCCGGTCGAGCAGATTGACCTTGTCCAAAAGTACGTTGGCTCAGAAGGAAAAGAACCTAAGGTCTATAAGCTCGGCGGTAGCGACTGGAAACGGGTCAAGAGCAAGGTTCAGTCCTCTGTCCAGGATATTGCGGATGATTTGATCAAGCTTTACGCAGAGCGAGAGGCTAGCGTCGGGCATGCTTTCTCTCCTGATGGCGAGATGCAGCGTGATTTTGAATCTTCATTCCCTTATCAGGAAACGGAAGATCAGGCTCGTTCCATCCATGAAATCAAACTTGATATGGAACGTGAACGCCCAATGGACCGCCTGCTGTGCGGAGATGTCGGCTATGGTAAAACCGAGGTGGCAATCAGGGCTGCCTTCAAGGCAATCGCCGATGGCAAACAGGTTGCTTTCCTTGTGCCAACGACCATTCTTGCGCAGCAGCATTATGAGACACTCAGGGAAAGATTTCAGGATTTCCCGATCAATATCGGATTGCTGAGCAGGTTCCGTACCCGCAAGCAGCAAACCGAGACGATCAAAGGTCTTAAAGCGGGCAGTGTGGATATTGTCGTTGGAACACACAGGCTTTTATCCAAAGAAATCACCTACAGGGACCTTGGCCTGCTGATCATAGATGAAGAGCAGCGCTTTGGGGTTACGCATAAGGAGAAGATCAAGAAGCTAAAAACAAATGTGGATGTCCTGACTTTGACAGCAACACCGATTCCAAGGACACTGCACATGTCCATGCTGGGCGTCAGAGATTTATCGGTCATCGAGACACCGCCTGAGAACCGTTTCCCCGTCCAGACATATGTCATGGAATATAACGGGGGACTTGTCCGCGAGGCGATCGAACGCGAGCTAGCCAGGGACGGACAAGTATATTTCCTCTATAACCGTGTAGAGGATATCGAGCGGAAGGCTGAAGAAATTTCCATGCTTGTGCCTGATGCGCGTGTCACCTTTGCCCATGGCCGCATGACCGAAAATGAACTGGAATCCGTCATGCTTGGCTTCCTTGAAGGAGAATATGATGTCCTTGTCAGCACCACCATCATCGAGACTGGTGTAGATATTCCGAATGTTAATACACTGATTGTTTATGATGCGGATAAAATGGGCCTATCCCAGCTGTACCAGCTTAGAGGAAGGGTAGGGCGCTCCAACAGGGTTGCCTATGCTTACTTTACCTACCGAAAAGACAAGGTCCTCACCGAGGTAGCTGAAAAGCGTCTCCAGGCAATCAAGGAGTTCACGGAGCTGGGCTCTGGTTTCAAAATTGCCATGCGTGACCTATCAATCCGTGGTGCCGGCAATCTGTTAGGTGCCCAGCAGCATGGGTTTATTGATTCTGTCGGTTTTGACCTATATTCCCAGATGCTGAAGGAAGCGATTGAAGAACGAAAGCCGGAAAAAGACCAAGTCCGCAAGCCAACGATTGAAATCGATCTTGAGCTCGATGCCTATATACCGGATAGCTATATTTCTGATGGACACCAGAAAATCGAGATGTATAAGCGCTTTCGCGGTATTGAGTCATTGAAGGATATTGAGGAATTAAAAGAAGAGATCATTGATCGATTTGGAGATTATCCAGAAGAAGTAGAAACTTTATTTGAAGTGGCAGAATTAAAGGTATATGCCATTGCCGCAGGTGTGGAGTCCATTAAAATGGCTAAGCAGGATGTGACGATTCTTTTAACAGAGGATGGAAGCAGCCGGATTGACGGACAAAAGGTATTTAAGCTTAGCAGCCAGTACAGGAATGCGGTGGGTCTCGGTATGGAAGGCAATAAGCTGAAGATGGTTGTCCACACTAGAGGAATGAAAAATGACCGTTGGTTCAACATTACTTTCGAGATGATTAAGGGACTTCATGACTCCCAAAAAGAACAGGAAAATACGGTATCGTAACCATATGGAAATATTTTGTAATCTAAATGTAAAATGATAAGGTGTTTCAAAAAAGATAGACAAGGGTAATTTCTGTGTGTACGCAAATATTGACTGGAAGGTTTATCCGTTTTTGGCACCTTTATCACTTCAAAGAAAATAATAATGAGAAGTGTATAGAACTTTCCATATGAAAGATACTAAGTTCAAATCTTGGTAAGGTTGATTAATAAAGGCATTATTATTACTGATGCTGTTTTTCGTAAACTGGATTGATTTTAAACGAATATCAGCAATTATCTCAAAACAACCTTATCTAAAAAATAATCATCAGATGAAAGTGAGGCAACGTTGGATGAAAGCAACTGGTATTGTTCGTCGAATCGATGATTTAGGTCGTGTCGTAATTCCAAAAGAAATCAGAAGGACACTTCGTATTCGTGAAGGGGATCCACTTGAAATTTTTGTGGACCGTGATGGTGAAGTCATTTTAAAGAAGTATTCACCAATCAGTGAGCTGAGTGATTTTGCGAAGGAATATGCAGAAGCACTGTACGACAGCTTAGGCAACCCGGTATTGATCTGCGATAGAGATACTTATATTGCATTGGCAGGAGGTTCCAAGAAGGACTATTTGAATAAAAACATCAGTGAACTTGTTGAAAAGACGATGGAAGAACGTACTTCGTCCCTTGTGAACCAGCAGACTAACATTTCGCTTGTTGAGGGAAATGAAGAGCCTGTTTCTTCTTATACAATCGGGCCAATCATTGCCAATGGAGATCCAATCGGAGCAGTCATTATCTTCTCTAAAGAAGGATCATTGGGTGACGTGGAACAAAAAGCTGTTGAAACAGCTGCAGGCTTCCTGGCAAGACAGATGGAGCAATAATCATCACCGATTTATATTTTACCGAAAGGGCAGCTGACGAGGCTGCCTCTTTTCGTGTTTGGAAGTATAATTTGGGTGTCCAACTCCGCGCTTGTCGGGGCTGAACGAGGCGCTTGCGCTTTTCTTTTTGTCCAGCTCCAGCGCCTAGCCCCTCGAGTCGCTTCGGTCCTGCCAATGAAGTCAAGGAACGACTTCACTGTCAGGCCCTCCAGCGCTTGTCGGGGCTGAACAAGGCGCTTGCGCTTTTCTTTTTGTCCAGCTCCAGCGCCTAGCCCCTCGAGTCGCTTCGGTCCTGCCAATGAAGTCAAAGAACGACTTCACTGTCAGGCCCTCCAGCGCTTGTCGGGGCTGAACGAGGCGCTTGCGCTTTTCTTTGTTACAACTATCTAACAAATTAATGTTGTCTGTTTCGCTTGCGGCCGATGCTTTTTCCCTTGTGATATAATACGTTTGAAACTGAAATTGGAAGGAGATGGGCGATGAAGCCCGTTGCAGATTCAAAGGAATTGATGAAGGGAGCTATGATCCTTACTCTGGCTGCCCTGGTTACGAAAATTCTAAGCGCCGTTTACCGTGTTCCTTTTCAAAATATCGTCGGGGACATTGGTTTTTATATTTATCAGCAGGTATATCCCTTTTTTGGCATTGTCATGGTTTTATCTACATATGGATTTCCGGTTGTCATTTCAAAGCTTTATACGGAGCAGCAGGCTGCGGGGAATAATGGCAGGGCTGATCGTCTATTGGCCATTTCGCTCGTATTTCTCGGTATCGTTGGGTTGTTTCTTTTTTCCTTTTTCTATATTGGTGCTGGATGGATTGCCGATAAAATCGGTGATCCGGAACTGAAACCCTTATTTAAGGTTGTATCCGTGCCATTCCTGATCTTCCCGTTCACCTCAGTGTTCAGGGGATATTTCCAGGGAAAGGGTAATATGGTTCCAACAGCGATTTCTCAGGTTTCAGAACAGTTCATCCGGGTCGCGACCATTCTTATCTTGTCAGCGGTGCTGGTGCAGCAGGGTTTTTCTCTTTATGTCACTGGTGCCGGAGCTGTATTTGGATCGATAACAGGCGGGATGATCTCCGTTTTGATACTCGGATTTTTTTATCTGAAAAATGGAGGAGCCAATCCCTTCACCTATTTTCAGCTCAAGGATTTATTCAAGGACGCAGCCTGGGTCGTAAAAGCTCTGATCATTCAGGGATTTGCAATCAGCATCAGTGGCATGCTGTTAATATTGCTGCAGCTGGCGGATTCCTTGAATATGTATTCCTCATTGCTGGCAATGGGGATATCAGCGGAAGAAGCGAAGTCGGCTAAAGGCATTTTTGACAGGGGGCAGCCGCTGATCCAGCTTGGGACAGTTGTCGCCACTTCGATGTCATTAAGCCTGGTACCGGCAATTTCAGGTGATAAATCAAGTAATCGCCGCGAGAGAATCCTGCCCAAAGTGAGGCTCGCCCTTCAGACTAGCCTGATTTTTGGAGCTGCTGCTGCGGTTGGTTTATATAGCATCATCGTTCCAGCTAATATCATGCTGTTTGAGAATGCTGATGGATCCAATGTGCTTGGAGTGCTCAGCTTGGTGATCTTATTTGGTTCGGTGATCCTGACGATTATGAGCATTTTGCAGGGTCTTGATAAGTTTATTTTTCCGGCTGCAGTCATACTTGCCGGATTTGGCTTGAAATACATATTGAACCTGATACTGATCCCGGAGAATGGGACAATAGGGGCGGCTTATGCCACATTGGCGGCGATGCTGGCAGTCATGTTCATCCTTATTTTTAAGCTGAGACATGAACTCGGCCAACCTGTTCTATCACTTGTTTTCATTGGAAAAATCCTGCTTTCATCGGCAGTGATGGCTTTAGTTTTACGATTATTTCTATATATAACGGATTTCGGTTATGTCTATATTGAACCCGACAGGCTCGGAGCAGTATTCCAGGCGTTAAGTTCCATAGTGATCGGAGCACTTGTTTATTTTTTCATATTAATTAAAACGAAGGCTTTAACTGAAGATGAACTAGTGACTTTGCCATTCGGCAGCAGGATGGTCCAATTGTTCTTTAAATAGGGCTTTATATGAAGGAGGAAAAGGTAATTGACAAACAAGATTTTGATCATCGGACTGGGAGCGGGCAACCTCGACCAGCTGCCGCTTGGTGTATATAAAAAATTGAAGCAGGAGAAAAACCTGTTTTTGCGGACAAAAGAGCATCCGGTCGTTGCGGAGCTTGAAAAGGAAGGGTTGCATTTTCAATCGTTCGATGGAATTTATGAGAAGCATGACCAGTTTGAGGATGTATATGAGGAAATCACGGAGTTTTTGCTGTCTGAAAGTGCCAAGGCTACTGTAACCTATGCTGTACCTGGACATCCCTTGATTGCGGAGCGGACTGTACAGCTCCTGCTCGAACGAGGACCAAAGCGGGATACGGAAATTGAAATTGGCGGCGGCCAGAGCTTTCTGGATGCTATGTTCCAGTCCCTGGCGATTGACCCGATCGAAGGTTTCCAGCTTCTTGATGGCACAGCATTGTCAAAGGAAGATTTGCTGCTAAAGAGCCACACAATCATCGGGCAGGTGTATGATGCGTTCGTTGCATCTGACGTCAAGCTGACGCTGATGGAAAAATTGCCTGATGATTATGAGGTATTCATTGTGACAGCAGCGGGAAGCAGCGATGAGGTCATTAAAAGAGTGCCATTATACGAATTGGACAGGGAGATGGAGTTAAGCAATTTGACTTCGGTTTATGTACCACCTGTTGAAGATGAGCAAATTTTATACAAGGATTTTCTGAAGCTGCGTGGAATTATATCAGAACTGCGCGGTCCGAATGGCTGTCCTTGGGATAAGAAGCAGACCCATCAGTCACTTAAGAAATACTTAATCGAAGAGTCATATGAATTGCTGGAGGCAATTGATCATGATGATATCGATCATATGATTGAAGAACTGGGCGATGTGCTGCTTCAAGTCATGCTTCATGCACAGATAGGTGAGGACGACGGCTATTTTACCATTGATGATGTAATTGAAGGAATATCTTCAAAAATGGTCCGCAGGCATCCCCATGTGTTCGGCGACATAAAGGCTGAAAATGAAGAAGATGTACTTCGGAACTGGCAGGAAATCAAGGAGCAGGAAAAAGGCGGTGCGACAAAGTCAATGCTTGAGGGATCCGGAAAAGGGCTGCCGAATCTGCTTAAGGCATATGAGCTGCAAAAGGAAGCTGCTAAAGTAGGGTTTGATTGGAAGACGGCTGCGCCCATCCTCGACAAGGTGAAGGAAGAAATTGATGAGCTTTCTGTGGAAATCACCGAAAAAGGCATTCATGAAGATATCGAGCTGGAATACGGCGATCTTTTGTTTGCGCTTGTCAATTTCGCAAGGCATTATGACATCAATCCAGAAATGGCGCTGAACAAGACCAACAGGAAGTTCATGCGCCGCTTTGCCTATATCGAACAAAAAGCAGCAGAGAATGGTCGAAGTGTCGAGGACTACACGCTGGATGAGTTGGATGCTTTTTGGGAAGAAGCTAAGAGACAAGGTTTATAGGTAAAGGCTGTTTCGCATTGATTGTAGCTAACAGGAACAATCATTTTAGGGTTTCGGACTTTTTATAGATGCTGCCAAAATGGTTGTGCGTATGGATACGTGTGCAAGCAACAATATTTACGGAAAAAGCGCAGGTAAAAGAAACCAATAATGAAAAAGGGGTTTAACTACGATGAGGCTGGATAAATTTTTAAAAGTATCAAGATTAATCAAAAGAAGAACATTGGCGAAGGAAGTATCCGATCAAGGGCGAATCTCCATCAACGGTGTGCCGGCGAAAGCAAGTACGAATGTAAAAGTGGGCGATGAATTGGCGATCCGTTTTGGACAAAAAGTCGTCTCTGCAAGAATCGAACGAATTCAGGAAACATCCCGTAAAGATGAAGCAGCCGGAATGTACACACTTCTCGGGGAAGAACGTATCCCAGGGGACGATGAAGAGTAAGTTGAGCTTCGTGTGAAGGCTTGTTCTATTCTCCCTTATTCAATCATAAACATGTACAAAAGTGCATTATGATTGTGAGGGATATTAATGAGCCAATATTATGAAACGAATCAGACAAAAAGCAATGTGCCAGACCACGATTTAGTGATGAGAGGCAGACGGACACTGGATATCACTGGAGTAAAGCAGGTTGAAAGCTTCGATAATGAAGAGTTTTTATTAGAGACAGTCATGGGCTTCCTTGCGATCAAGGGCCAGAATCTCCAAATGAAGAATCTGGACGTGGACAAGGGGATTGTGTCGATCAAAGGGAAAATCTTTGACCTGGTCTATCTTGATGACCAGCATGGGGAGAAGGCTAAAGGCTTCTTTAGCAAGTTATTCCGATGACGCTTTCGACCCAATTTTTGACCATGCTCGCCATGATCTGGATGGGCAGTCTATTCGGAGCTTCACTTGATACGCATAATCGGTTTCTGAAAAGGTCTAAACGAAAATCCTGGATTGTCTTCATCAACGACATTCTATTCTGGGTATTCCAGGGTCTGTCGATTTTCTATGTATTATTTTCAGTGAATATGGGAGAATTGCGTTTTTATATCTTCCTTGCGTTATTATGCGGCTTTGCGGCCTATCAGAGTCTATTCAAGAAACTCTATCTGAAGATGCTGGAACGGGCTATCACCTATACGATCAATGTATATGTATTCATGGTGAAGGCTGTCAGGATGCTTGTGGTCAGGCCTCTCCATTTTTTGGCCGCCACCGCACTGTCACTATTGCTTTTGACGGGAAGAGGCCTTTATTCTCTTTTAAAATGGCTTCTTGCCGTTTTGCTATGGCTGCTCAATAACTTAATTTGGAAGCCGATTAAGATGATTTTCCTGCTTTTTTGGAAACTTTTGCCGAAAACAGTTAAAAAAAGCGTCGAGAAGTTATATAATAAATTGGCAGGATTTCTAATTATAGTAAAGAATTATTTTACTAAGCCGATAAAATGGATAAAGAAGTTAAAAAAGTAGGCCGTATAAAAGCAATTGTTAGTCAATGTCTTGTTGAACGGAATCAACAGTAAAAAATATATAAGGAGGACTGCGGGGAATGAGTGCCATCAGGAAAAAAAGCATAGCCAAGATTGAAAATCAATATGTACAACAGCGAGAAAAAGCCGGGATTGCAGAAAGCAGAAAGCGAAAACTGCTTTTCAGGCGCCTCGCAGTCTTTGCCCTATTCGCATCGGTCATTTCTTATTTGATGATCTCCACCTTCATTTCCCAGTCTGCAGCCCTCGAAAAGAAGCAGGCGGAAAAGGAACAGCTAGAACAAAAATTAGCAAGCCTTGAAAAACAGCAGGAAATCCTGGATGAGGAAATTGTCAAATTAAACGATGATGAATACATAGCAAAGCTTGCCCGCAAGGAATATTTCCTGTCTGAAAAGAATGAAATCATCTTCAACCTTCCTAAAGAGAAAAAGGACTCCCAAGATTCGCCTTATTGACACTCTTTTTTCATATTCTGTATAATATAATGTAAGTTTGATTTTTTATATCTTTAAGGAGGCAAAACTTTTTTATGTCAATCGAAGTAGGCAGCAAGTTACAGGGAAAGGTAACAGGTATTACAAATTTCGGGGCGTTCGTCGAGCTGCCGGGTGGCTCAACAGGACTTGTTCACATCAGTGAGGTTGCAGACAACTATGTCAAGGATATCAATGACCACCTGAAAGTTGGCGACCAGGTTGAAGTAAAGGTTATCAATGTTGAGAAAGATGGAAAAATCGGTTTATCTATCAAGAAGGCTGTTGATAGACCTGAACGACCTGCAAGACCAGAAAGATCTGAATCAAGACCTTACTCGCAGCGTCCACGCGGAGGCGGAGGCGGAAGAGGAAACGACAACCGCAATGCCCGTCCTGAAAATTTCGAATCAAAAATGGCGAAATTCTTGAAGGACAGTGAAGACCGCCTGTCCACTCTAAAACGTGCTACTGAATCCAAGCGCGGAGGAAGAGGAGCTAGAAGAGGGTAACTTGCTGCTAAGTGAATATATATAATAGCAGGAATCATGCTATACCAAGACAAGTCTTTTACAGGGCTTGTCTTTTTGTTTTGTTCTAGGGCTTCATTGCCGAAAAAATGCTGTGGAAGTGATTTTGGGTAAAAGAAAAGTCTCTTCATTGCCCGAAAAACGGTGCGGGAAACGATTTGGGTAAAAGAAAAGTCTCTTCATTGCCCGAAAAACAGTGCGGGAGACGATTTGGGTAAAAGAAAAGTCTCTTCATTGCCCGAAAAGCAGTGCGGGAAACGATTTGGGTAAAAGAAAAGTATCTTCATTGCCCAAAAAATGGTGCGGGAGTAAACAAAAACAAAAGCAAAAGCAAAAGCACTGTATTTCGATAACCCGAATATAAACAAAAAACCTCGCTCCATAAAGGAACGAGGTTTTCGTACAATGATGACCCCTACGGGATTCGAACCCGTGTTACCGCCGTGAAAGGGCGGTGTCTTAACCGCTTGACCAAGGGGCCATATTATTAATATTGTCCAGCTTCAGCGCCTAGCTCCTCGAGTCGCTTGTCAGAGCTAAGCAGTCGCCTGCGCTTTTATAAGTAGCGGCGGAGGGGATCGAACCCCCGACCTTACGGGTATGAACCGTACGCTCTAGCCAGCTGAGCTACACCGCCATATTGTTAATGTGTTTTGAGGCACAAGAAATATAATACATAGATATTAAAATAGTGTCAATGGATTTTTAAAATAAAAGAAAAAATAGTAAAAGGTAAATTTTAGCGGTGTTTGGCATCAAGGTTAAAATATTCCGTGCTATTTCGAGGAATTGCATTATTTTCGGGGAAATGCGTCGAACGAAACTTTCATGCTTGTCCTTATTTTTGACAAACTTCTGGATGACTCCCTTTTATAATAATCAGCAACGATAAAAAAACGGGGAGTGTATTCAATGCAAAAGGTAGAAAGGAACATGATGGAACCGATCGGTGAAGTTCATCTTGAGGAATCACGATTCAGGTTTGCAAAAGGCATGTCGAAGCTGCAATCCAAAATTGAAAACCTTTTCCTGAAAAAAGGCTATATTTTCTTGATCATTGGATTTTTGCTTGGCCGTGCCTTGATACTGGCAAAGTTAACCCCTTTTAGCCTTCCATTTTTCGCGGCTGTGTATCTGATCCGGAAAGACCGGGCGCCTATTGCGCTTTTTGGTTTGGTAGCCGGAGCTGCGACTTTGTCATTTACTGACGCCGTCTTCACCTTCGCTTCAATATTTTTATTTTTACTGCTCTATAAGCTGACGGCAAAGTGGGTCAAGAATTCTATGAAAGTCCTTCCGCTTTATATATTTTTCACTATTTTAATAGCCAAAATGTTAAAAGCTCTTATTTTGTCAGGAAATATCACTATGTATGAGGGAATGATGACTGGAGTCGAAGCCGGTTTAGGTCTGGTGTTGACATTCATTTTCATGCAAAGCATTCCATTGATGACAGCCAGCAAGCGTAAGCAGTCATTGAAAACGGAGGAGATTGTCTGTTTGATCATCATGCTAGCTTCAGTGATGACAGGAACAATTGGATGGACAGTCTATGATTTGTCGGTAGAACACATAATGTCCCGTTATTTAGTCCTCATTTTTTCATTTGTTGCTGGAGCCACAGTAGGTTCTACAGTCGGGGTCGTTACTGGACTGATCTTCAGTCTCGCAAATGTGTCTAGTTTTTACCATATGAGCCTTCTGGCTTTTTCAGGATTGCTTGGCGGCTTGCTGAAAGAAGGAAAGAAGCCGGGAGTTGCACTTGGTCTTTTCATCGCCACCTTGTTGATCGGTATGTATGGTGAAGGCGGAGGCGCGCTAAGCCAGACGCTGACCGAATCGGCAGCAGCAGTCCTGCTATTTTTCCTGACGCCGCAATCGCTAACGTCAAAAATCGCCAAGCATATTCCGGGAACGGCGGAGTATTCAGCCGAACAGCAGCAGTATATGAGAAAAATGAGAGATGTAACAGCACAGCGTGTCGTCCAATTCTCAAATGTATTTGAAGCTCTGTCGAAAAGCTTTACTACTCTGCAGGTGCAGGATGAAACACTTGAAACGGACCGCGATATGGATTATTTCTTGAGCAATGTCACAGAAAAAACATGCCAGACATGCTTCAAGAAAGACCATTGCTGGACAAGGAACTTTAATACAACCTATGACTATATGAGCGAGATTATGCAGGAGATGGATCAAAATTCTGGCGCCGTACCGCAAAAACTTTCGCGCGAGTGGGACAAACATTGCACCAGGTCGAAAAAGGTCATGGAAATCATGCAGCAGCAGCTAACCTATTATCAAGCAAACAAAAAGCTTAAGAAACAGGTACAGGAAAGCAGGCGCCTCGTGGCGGACCAATTGCTTGGCGTTTCGGAAGTCATGGGGGATTTCGCCAAGGAAATCCAGCGTGAGCGTGAAAACCACTCAAAGCAGGAAGAACAAATTCTGGAGGCCCTCCAGGACTTCGGCATCCATATCGAGCATGTGGAAATCTACAGTTTGGAACAAGGAAATGTGGACATTGACATGACGATTCCATATTGCCAGGGGCATGGCGAATGCGAAAAGTTAATTGCACCTATGCTTTCGGATATCCTGAAAGAGAATATCGTGGTCAATTCAGAAGAATGCTCAACATTCCCGAATGGTTATTGTCATGTGACATTCCGGTCTGCCAAGGCCTATACGGTATCAACAGGGGTGGCACATGCGGCCAAGGATGGAGACCTTATATCAGGAGACAGTTATTCCACCATTGAGCTGAGCGGCGGGAAGTATGCGATCGCCATCAGTGATGGAATGGGCAATGGGGAAAGGGCTCATTCCGAAAGCCGTGACACTTTATTATTGCTGCAGCAAATCCTGCAATCTGGAATTGAGGAAAAAGTAGCGATTAAGTCCGTGAACTCGATTTTATCATTAAGAACAACTGATGAAATGTTCTCTACCCTGGATTTGGTCATGGTCGATCTGCAAAATGCATCAGCCCGTTTCTTGAAAATCGGTTCGACGCCGAGCTTTATCAAACGCGGCGGAAAGGTAATGAAAATCCAGGCGAGCAATCTGCCGATGGGGATATTGCAGGAATTTGAGGTAGATGTAGTTAGTGAACAGCTTAAAGCGGGCGACTTGCTGGTCATGATGAGCGATGGTGTATTCGAAGGGCCAAAGCATGTCGAGAATTATGATTTATGGATGAAACGGAAAATCAATGAGCTCCAGACAGAAGACCCGCAGGCGATCGCCGACTTGATCATGGAGGAAGTCATCCGTTCTCGCGATGGTTCAATTGAAGATGATATGACAGTAGTAGTCGCAAAGATAGACCACAATATCCCGAAGTGGGCATCCATACCAGTGACCAATTATCAAAAAAGAGCTTAACAGTTTATTTTGCTGCAACTGCTCGTCCTTTATGTATAAAACCCCTCACCTTCGTCGAAAATGGTAACAAATTTATTATAGGCTTCTTTCTTTTACTAGATTGTAAAAAATAGAGCCTGGAAGTGAGGGGATTGCATGAAAACAGGTACAATCAGGCAAATATTGCTCATTACGGATGGCTGCTCGAACCAGGGTGAAGATCCGATTGCAATGGCGGCATTGGCCAAGGAGCAAGGGATTACGGTCAATGTCATTGGTGTGATGGAACAGGATGTTATAGATGAACAGGGCATGACAGAAATCGAGGGAATTGCTTTGTCTGGCGGCGGTGTCAGCCAGATTGTGTACGCGCAGCAATTATCGCAGACTGTCCAGATGGTGACAAGGAAAGCGATGACCCAGACACTTCAAGGGGTAGTGAACAAGGAACTGCAGCAAATCCTTGGCGGCGGCCGGACAGTGGAAGACCTACCGCCAGAGCAGCGCGGTGAGGTAATGGAGGTTGTAGATGAGCTTGGGGAAACCGTCGAGCTCGATGTGTTGATTCTTGTCGATACAAGTGCAAGCATGAAGCACAAGCTGCCCACAGTAAAAGAAGCCTTGCTGGACTTGAGTTTAAGCCTGAATGCAAGGTCAGGGGATAACCGTTTTTCAGTGTTTGTATTTCCCGGGAAACGAAAAGATGTCGAAAAGTTACTGGATTGGACTCCGAAGCTTGAGTCACTCACGAGCATTTTCTCCAAGCTGACAACTGGAGGAATTACGCCAACAGGCCCTGCCATTCGCGAGGCACTTTCCCATTTTAATAAAAAACGATCTTTAAGGAGCCTATTGTCCGGTGATGATGAATCCTTCTTTGAAGAATCTGTGTAAAGTCATTCCTGGTACGATCATCGAAGGGAAATGGCATCACAACCGATATACAATCATAAAAGAGCTTGGTTTTGGAGCGAATGGGATTGTCTATCTCGCAAGGTACAATAACAAACAAGTCGCATTGAAAATGAGTGACAATGGAATGTCGATCACTTCTGAGGTCAATGTGTTGAAATCTTTTGCCAAGGTCCAGGGATCTGCCCTCGGACCTTCTTTGCTGGATGTGGATGATTGGGAACGTCCGGGTAAAAGAGTGAGCTTTTATGTGATGGAATTCATTAAGGGACCTGATTTCCTGGCTTTCCTGCAGCAAAAAGGGCCGGACTGGACCGGCGTGATGATCCTTCAGCTGCTTGCTGATTTGCAGCTGCTCCATGAAAACGGCTGGGTATTTGGCGATCTGAAGCCGGAAAATTTGATTGTGACTGGACCACCGGCAAGAATCCGCTGCATAGATGTCGGCGGTACGACAATGCAAGGACGCGCGATAAAAGAGTTCACAGAATTCTATGACCGGGGCTATTGGGGTCTTGGCAGCAGAAAGGCAGACCCAGGCTATGATTTGTTCGCTGTCGGGATGATCATGGTGAACACCGTCTATCCAAAAAGATTTACGAAGAAGTCTGGCGGTATAAACGAAATTATGGATAAGGTAAAACAAAGCCGGGAATTGAAAATCTATGAAAAGGTAATCTATAACGCCCTTGCAGGCAACTATCATTCTGCCAGGGAGATGAGGACAGAGCTGATGCAGGTCCATCAGCCAGCTTCCGAACCGAAAAAAAGTACCCGGCAGCATAAGGCACCGCCACAGCCAAAAGCACAATCGCATATAAAGGCAAACCCATCGAGTGTGAATTCAAACCCAGCTGGCCGGCAAACACGAATGGGATCCAGCAAGAAAAAGAATAAATCCTCGGCGCTTGAAACAGTCACCATCATTTTGGTGATCTCTTTGTTATATTTTTTCTATATTTATAGCCAAATTACCTGAGATTTTTTGAAACCTTTGCCCGTCTCGTCCGTACATAAGGGATTAAGCTATGTTTTTTGAAAAATGATGGCTGCAAGTGTTAAGCTGGAAAAATAACAAACCTGTGTTATAAGAAGATTAATGGTTTGCCGGCATGGGTATAGTCTTAAACCGGCAATACTAGTAAGGAAGAACAAGATGATTGATACAAAGGTAAATGCCTTTCTTGAAAAGCATGGTTTTCAGCTGAATAACAAGTCAATTGCAGTGGGTGTTTCTGGAGGTCCGGACTCGCTCGCCTTGCTCCACTTTTTAGCCGGGCTGCGGGAGAGGAACTCCCTGAAGATCGTAGCTGTCCATGTGGACCATATGTTCCGAGGCGAAGAGTCTTATCAGGATGCCTTGTTTGTTAAAGGTTTTTGTGAAAAACGGGGTATCCCCTTCGAGATGAAAAGAATCGATGTACCTTCCTATATGGGCGAGACAGGGCTAAGCTCCCAACAGGCTGCCCGTGCATGCCGATACGCTTTTTTTGAACAAGTAATGGAAAAGCATCATCTTCAGTATCTTGCATTGGGCCATCATGGCGATGACCAGGTAGAAACGGTACTGATGAGGCTGACCAGGGGAAGTTCCGGGAAAGCCAGGGCAGGAATGCCTTTTACGCGGGAATTCGGTCCATTCACCATTTTCAGGCCATTTTTATGCCTGGCAAAAGAGGAGCTAGAAGAATATTGCTCTGAGAATTTATTGGAGCCAAGAATCGATCCCAGCAATGAAAAGGCATACTATAGCAGGAACCGATTCAGGAAAACAGTTCTCCCTTTTTTAAAAGAAGAGAATCCGGCGGTCCATGAGCACTTCCAGCGTTTCTCCGAGGAACTTCGGATGGATGAAGAGTATCTTATTGAATTAACAAGCGAAGAATTGAATAAAGTAATGATGAAAGAGGACAAAAAGATAAGTATTAGTATCCGTTCTTTTCAGGAAATGCCAATGCCTTTACAAAGAAGAGGGATTAAACTAATATTAAATTATCTTTACAATGATCGACCTGCTTCTCTTTCCGCTATACATATTGAAAAGATTTTTTCAATAATTCGCAATCCCCATCCATCTGGTACTCTTGATTTCCCCGGCGGTTTAAGAATTATACGATCGTATGGAAATTGCCACTTTGAATTGAATCCGCCAGAAAGGCAAAGCTATCGTTTCGAATTATCAGGTCCCGGTCAGCTGATTTTGCCGAATGGTGATGTCATTGATGCCCAATTGCTCAATGGTGCTCATGGCAGAGAGTTTTCCAATGATTGCTTCATCGTTGACCTGGAGCAGGCAGGAATTCCGCTGATTATCCGGACGAGGCAAAATGGAGACAGGATGTCATTGAAGGGGATGAAGGGTTCAAGGAAGGTAAAGGATATTTTCATCGATATGAAAATTCCCTTGGACCAAAGAGATGAGTGGCCGATTGTGACAGACAGTGAAGGCAGGATCCTTTGGCTTCCAGGGCTGAAAAAATCGAACAGTGAAGCAACAGAAGGAAACAGGTTATTACTATTAACTTATATAAAGTATTGATATCTTCCAGGGGGCACAAGGATCATGATGAAAAATGATATTGAAAAGGTATTATTTACAGAAGAGGAAATCCAGGAAAAGACAAGGCAGCTGGCGGCTCAATTAACAGATGAGTACAAGGACCGCTTTCCATTGGCAATCGGTGTTTTAAAAGGTGCCATGCCATTCATGGGAGACCTGCTAAAGCGCATGGATGTGTATCTTGAGATGGATTTCATGGATGTTTCCAGCTATGGAAATGCCATGGTATCTTCCGGAGAGGTAAAAATCCTAAAGGACCTCGATACTTCCGTAGAGGGAAGGGATATCCTGATCATCGAGGACATCATCGACAGCGGTTTAACCCTAAGCTATCTGGTTGAGCTATTCAGGTACCGCAAGGCAAAATCAATTAAAATCGTCACTCTGCTTGATAAACCAACAGGAAGAAAGGCTGATATAACTGCTGACTATGTTGGGTTCATCGTTCCTGATGAGTTTGTTGTCGGATATGGTCTCGATTACGCGGAAAAATATCGCAATCTGCCGTATATCGGCATCCTTAAGCCAGAAGTTTACTCAAAATAAAAACGGTTGCGATTTAGTGAATGAAATTCAACATTTTAATTAAGAAGCAAATATTCTGAATGTTAATTTCTTGTATTAGCATAATTTGCTATGATACTATTTAGTATAGTTTGTCTACCGTGGGAGGAGGTAAGGGATGAATCGGATCTTCCGTAATACCATCTTTTATTTATTGATATTTTTAGTCATTATCGGAGTTGTGAGTTTCTTTAACGGCAATAACCAGCCAACTGAACCAATCTCTTACGATAAATTCATGCAGGAACTAGAGGCAGGCAATGTTGACGGTAAACTGACGCTTCAGCCTGAACGTGGTGTGTATGAGGTAAGAGGCCAGATGAAAGGCCAGGAGGAAGGCAAAGGCTTCATCACCTATGTCTGGAACAATCCAGAAACTCTTAACAGAATCGAACAGGCGGCAGCCGACGCAAATGTCGAAATCCTGCCTGCTAAAGAAACAAGCGGATGGGTGACCTTCTTTACGTCGATCATTCCATTTATCATCATTTTCATTCTGTTCTTCTTCTTGCTGAACCAGGCTCAGGGCGGCGGAAGCCGTGTCATGAACTTCGGGAAAAGCAAAGCGAAGCTTTATAATGAAGAAAAGAAGAAAGTCCGCTTCAAGGATGTCGCGGGTGCAGACGAAGAAAAGCAAGAGCTTGTTGAGGTTGTTGAATTCTTGAAGGACCCTCGCAAATTTGCTGATCTTGGGGCACGTATTCCAAAAGGGATCCTTTTGGTAGGACCTCCAGGTACAGGTAAAACTTTGCTTGCTCGTGCTGTTGCAGGGGAAGCTGGAGTGCCATTTTTCTCAATCAGTGGTTCCGACTTCGTAGAAATGTTTGTTGGTGTCGGTGCTTCACGTGTACGTGATTTATTCGAAACTGCAAAAAAGAATGCTCCATGTATCATATTCATAGATGAAATTGATGCAGTCGGCCGCCAGCGTGGCGCTGGTCTCGGCGGAGGGCATGATGAGCGTGAACAGACACTTAACCAATTGCTAGTTGAAATGGATGGATTCGGTGCCAACGAGGGGATCATCATCGTTGCCGCGACGAACCGACCTGATATCCTTGACCCGGCATTGCTGCGTCCAGGGCGTTTTGACCGCCAAATCACAGTTGACCGTCCTGATGTAACAGGCCGTGAAGCTGTATTGAAGGTACATGCTAGAAACAAACCGTTGGATGAGTCCGTTAACTTAAAAAGTATTGCTGCCCGTACTCCAGGTTTCTCTGGTGCGGATTTAGAAAACTTATTGAACGAAGCTGCGCTTGTTGCAGCAAGGAGAGATAAGAAGAAGATAGACATGGAAGATCTGGATGAAGCAACAGACCGCGTCATAGCTGGTCCTGCCAAAAAGACTCGTGTCATCTCCAAGAAAGAAAGAAATATTGTTGCGTTCCATGAAGCTGGCCATACCGTCATCGGGGTTGTCCTTGATGAAGCGGAAATGGTCCACAAGGTAACGATTGTTCCTCGCGGGCAGGCCGGCGGCTATGCTGTCATGCTTCCAAAGGAAGACCGTTACTTCATGACCAAACCGGAACTTCTTGATAAAATCACTGGCCTCCTTGGCGGCCGTGTTGCCGAAGAAATCGTCTTTGGCGAAGTAAGCACCGGTGCACACAATGACTTCCAGCGTGCGACAGGCATTGCGAGAAGAATGGTTACTGAATTCGGTATGAGTGATAAGCTTGGTCCGTTACAGTTCGGTCAGGCACAGGGCCAGGTATTCTTAGGCCGTGACTTGAACAATGAACAGAACTACTCAGACAAGATCGCTTATGAAATCGACCTTGAAATCCAGACGATTATCAAGGATTGCTATGCAAGAGCGAAAAACCTGCTGACAGAGCATCGTGAAAAGCTTGATATCATTGCGAACACATTATTAGATGTTGAAACTCTTGATGCAGAACAAATCAAGCATTTGATCGACCATGGCCGTCTGCCTGACCGCAAAGTCAGTGTCGAAAATGACGACATGAAAGTAACGATCAATAAGAAAAAAGATGAGATGCCGGCAATCGAAGAGACTGATAAGAAAGTTGACTCAGTCATCGATGATCCAAAGGCTATTGACGAAAATCCAAAAGAATAGAACGTATGAAGCAGGTGCTCTTAGCGGGGCACCTGTTTGTTTTCTGTTGACAAGGTGCTTGCGCTTTTCTAGTGGTTTACTTTATTTAGTGAATTCCTGGCGATTATGATATGATATTTTCAGTATTGATCCAGAAAACTATTAATAAGTTGGTGAATAACTTGATTTTTGTTTTTGACGTCGGGAATACAAATATCGTGTTAGGTGTATATGATAAAGAAGAGTTGAAGCACCATTGGAGAATAGAGACGAACCGTCATAGAACGGAAGATGAATTTGGCATGATCGTCAAAAATCTGTTTGACCATGTCGACCTTTCTTTTTCAGATATAGATGGAATCATTATATCGTCCGTCGTGCCGCCGATCATGTTCTCACTAGAGCGGATGTGCCAGAAATATTTCCACCTCAAGCCATTGGTCGTCGGTCCAGGCATTAAGACAGGGCTGGACATTAAATATGAAAATCCAAGGGAAGTCGGGGCGGACCGGATTGTCAATGCTGTCGCAGCCATCCATGAATA
Source organism: Mesobacillus jeotgali (assembly GCF_014856545.2). Classification (NCBI taxonomy): domain Bacteria; kingdom Bacillati; phylum Bacillota; class Bacilli; order Caryophanales; family Bacillaceae; genus Mesobacillus; species Mesobacillus jeotgali. Next base: position 84,751 of record NZ_CP109811.1, read on the forward strand.
TGGAAGCCCGCTGGTCATTGTCGACTTTGGCACTGCTACAACCTACTGCTACATCAATGAGCATAATCAATATATGGGCGGAGCGATTGCGCCGGGGATAGGCATCTCTACTGAGGCCCTCTATTCAAGGGCAGCGAAGCTCCCGCGAATTGAGATCAGCAGACCTGATGACGTAGTTGGAAAAAACACCGTTTCGGCCATGCAAGCTGGCATTCTATATGGATATGTTGGACAAGTAGAGGGAATAGTTAAACGGATGAAAGATAAGAGCAAAGTCCCTCCAAAAGTGATCGCGACAGGCGGACTGGCAAACCTGATCGCCCAGGAATCGAATGTAATTGATGCTGTCGATCCATTTTTGACGTTAAAGGGACTTCAGCTTATCTATAAGCGCAATATTGAAAAAAACAATTAAGCTTCCTTACAAAGAGGACGCATACAACTTTACAGCACGAAGGGAGTAAAAAAATGAGCGATTATTTAGTAAGAGCACTTGCTTTTGACGGTCAAGTCAGAGCGTACGCAGCAAAAACCACGGAAACAGTTGGGGAGGCACAGCGCCGCCATTATACATGGCCGGTAGCCTCTGCCGCACTTGGCCGGACAATGACAGCCGGGGTAATGATGGGTGCGATGCTCAAGGGCGAAGATAAAATGACAATCAAAATTGAAGGCGGAGGTCCGCTTGGGCTCATTCTTGTGGACAGCAATGCCAAAGGGCAGGTAAGGGGCTATGTATCAAACCCTCATGTCCACTTCGATTTAAATGAGCACGGCAAGCTTGATGTAAGACAAGGTGTCGGTACGGATGGAACGCTTACGGTTGTGAAGGATTTGGGCTTGCGCGACTATTTTACAGGACAGGTGCCGATTGTATCTGGTGAGCTAGGAGAGGACTTCACATATTACTTTGCAACTTCCGAACAGGTCAATTCTTCAGTTGGAGTCGGTGTACTGGTTAATCCAGATAACTCGATTAAAGCAGCGGGAGGATTCATAATCCAGCTGATGCCAGGGACAACAGAAGAAACAATCACAGCAATCGAACAGCGATTGCAGTCTATTCCGCCAGTTTCGAAGCTGATTGAAAAAGGACTATCTCCTGAAGAGTTGCTGGAAGAATTGCTTGGCAAAGAGAATGTAAAAGTCCTTGATACAATGCCGGTGAATTTTGAATGCAATTGCTCCAAGGATCGATTCAGCAATGCCTTGATCAGCCTTGGTTCAGATGAAATCCGTGATATGATAGAGACAGAAGGGCAGGCAGAAGCGCACTGCCATTTCTGCAATGAGAAATACATGTTCACAAAAGAAGAATTGGAAGAGATAGAGAAAGAAGCAAAATAAGCGATATCTGGGGGAAGAGAAGTGGAAAAGAAGCAGCTTTGGTACATTATTGCCGGGTTAGCCATTTTGAACGCAATAACTCTTGTGATGCTGCTAGCCAAGCCTGCAATCCTTGAAGGAAACAAAGAATCAGTCGCGGAAATTGGCAATGAGTCGATTTCCCGCCAGGAATGGCTCACGGAGCTTGAAGAACGATACGGCCAAGATACGTTAAGGGACATGATCGACCAGGAAGTAGTCAATCAAATGGCTGAGAAATATGATGTTAAGTTGTCTGATGAGGCTGTCGAACGCGAATTGACTATTTATAAGGCACTGTATTCCACCACTGGTAACGAACCAAAAACTGAAGAGAAATGGAAACAGCAGATTAAATACAGTCTGCTGCTCGAAGAAATTCTAACAAGGGATGTTAAAGTATCGGAAGAGGATATGAAGTCCTTTTACGAACAAAATAAAAGTCTATTTGATATCCCTGCATCTTACCATCTGTCACAAATAGTCGTTGAAACAAAAGAAGAGGCTGATTCAGCGGTGAAGGAGCTGAAGAATGGCTCCAGCTTCGCTGCACTCGCAATGGAGAGGTCGATCGATGAGTTTTCGGCTAATGCAGGCGGTGATATCGGCTTTGTTACTGCAGAAGATGAGCTTGTTTCCCCGGAGATAATTGGTGCAGCAAAAATGCTGAAATCCGGAGAGTGGACAGGACCTGTAAAAGTGGAGAATGGCTATGTCATTGTTTTTCTTCATGAAAAACTTGAAGGAAAGAAATATGCCTACAACGAAGTTGAAAACCAGATTCGCAGGCAAATAGCCCTCGAACAAATGGATATCCCTGTTTCTGCCCGGGCTTTCTGGAATGATGCAGAAGTCAGCTGGTTTTATGGCAATAGCGAAAAGAAATAAGGAAGGAAGCACTGGGTTTAAGTCACCGGTGCTTTTCTTGTTTAGGGATATTCAAAAAAGGTTAGTTTAAAAAGGATAGTGCTCTTTTCGATTGAATCGAGCAGGCTGATTGTGAAAGCGACATAGTGTACGAAAAGATTCTAGGCAAAAGGCTGATTTCGGTTTTTGTCGAAGCATACTGATTGACATAGACTTAAAGTACTGGTAAATTTTAATAAAACCAATTAAAATAGTCGGATTAAAGGGGTGGGTAATTTGGTACGCATTGCAAATTCAATTACAGAGCTGATCGGCCAGACACCAATTGTGAAGCTGAACGGACTTGGTGATGACCAAAGTGCAGAAGTATATTTAAAGCTTGAATACATGAACCCGGGAAGCAGTGTCAAGGATCGTATCGCATTGGCAATGATTGAGGATGCTGAGGCAAAGGGAGCCCTGAAGCAAGGAGATACGATCATCGAACCAACAAGCGGCAATACAGGCATCGGTCTTGCTATGGTGGCTGCAGCTAAAGGTTACAAAGCGATCCTCGTCATGCCAGAAACGATGAGCATGGAGCGCAGGAATCTTTTGCGTGCCTATGGCGCGGAACTTGTGTTGACTCCTGGACCAGAAGGTATGGGCGGTGCTATCCGCAAAGCGGCGGAGCTGGCAAAGGAAAATGACTACTTCATGCCGCAACAGTTCGAGAATGAAGCAAACCCTTCTATCCATGAAAGAACAACCGGACCAGAAATTGTCGAGCAGATGGGTGATCAGCTGGATGCCTTCATCTCTGGTATCGGCACTGGCGGAACAATTACAGGAGCAGGAAAAGTCCTTCGGGAAAAATACAAGAATATCAAGATAATTGCAGTTGAGCCAACGGATTCCCCGGTATTATCCGGCGGAAAACCAGGACCACACAAGATCCAGGGAATTGGTGCAGGGTTCGTTCCTGGAGTACTTGATACAGACGTGTATGATGAAATCATCAAGGTTGAAAATGAGCAGGCATTTGACTATGCCCGACGTGCCGCAAAAGAAGCAGGAATCCTTGGCGGAATATCATCAGGTGCAGCCATCTATGCAGCACTTGAAACAGCGAAAAAGCTGGGCAAAGGCAAAAAGGTGCTGGCAGTGATCCCGAGTAACGGAGAACGCTACCTGAGCACCCCGCTTTACCAATTTGAAGAATAGTCAGATGAAGAGGCAGGCTGATAAAGCTTGGCTCTTTTTTTTATGCTGGGAAAAACTAAAATGACAATTTATCTAAAAAACCATCATTTTAAAAATGAAAGCGCGCCCTTCATCATGTATGATGGATAAAGAGAAAAAAATAGGAGTGAAAAGCTTGCCGCACTATTGCATTCAATCAAAAACGATTCCTTATACAGCTTCACGTTTTTTTCATCAATACGACCATATTGCACAACAATATAAAGAGCATATCATCCTCGAAAGCGGTAGGGGCGGGCGCTACAGTATCGCTGCATTCGATCCCTGGATTGTTTTTTCGGGAAAAAATAATCAACTGACGATCACAAAGGATGGTTCTTCAAACATTCTTGAGGGAAATCCTCTTGAAATCATGAAAAATCAAATGGAAATGTATCATGTGCCTGAAGTAGAAGGTTTGCCAGATTTCCAGGGCGGTGCGATCGGCTACCTGAGCTATGATTATGCGCGCTATATCGAAAAGCTTCCCGCACTCGCCAAGGATGATTCCGGAATCCCGGAGGTCTATTTCCAGCTATTCAAGGACTGGTTTGTTTTTGACCATAAGACAGATGAGCTTTGGCTGATGGCCCTGACGGAAAAAGGCCAGGAAAAACAGACAGAGGACAGGCTTTCAGAATGGTTGGCGCAGTGGGAGGCCGATGTACCAGAAGTTCTCGCTGAAAAAAAGCCAGCTGCAGATGAGCTGCAAGTATCCATGGATGAATCCGAGTTTATCGAGGCAGTAGAGAAGGTGCAGCAATACATTGCGCAAGGGGACGTCTTCCAGGTGAATCTATCCGTAAGACAGTCAAAACCAATCGAAACGGAAGCTCTGGAAGTGTATAGGCAGTTGCGCAGGTTGAACCCATCTCCTTATATGGGTTATCTTCATACGCAAGATTTCCAGCTCGTCAGTGGTTCGCCCGAACTTTTAGCAAAAGTAAAAGGGTCGGAGGTCAGTACAAGGCCGATTGCCGGCACGAGATCGCGGGGCAGGACAGACGAAGAGGACTTACAGCTAGCCAATGAGCTGATCAACAATGAAAAAGAGCGTGCCGAACACGTCATGCTTGTCGACCTTGAAAGGAATGATCTTGGCAGGGTCTGCAAATACGGCACGGTCGAGGTCAATGAGTTCATGGTCATTGAAAAATACTCGCATGTCATGCATATTGTCTCCAATGTCAGGGGAGAGCTGGCTGAAGGCGAAACATGGTTCGATGTTGTCAATGCGACCTTCCCAGGCGGTACGATTACCGGAGCCCCGAAGGTAAGGACAATGGAAATCATTGAAGAACTTGAGCCGGTGAGACGCGGACCTTATACTGGATCGCTCGGCTGGTTCGGTTTTAACGGCAATATGGAACTGAACATTATCATCCGGACAATGCTGGTCAAGGATGGGATGGCGCATGTCCAGGCAGGAGCAGGTGTCGTGATCGACTCGATCCCTGCCAATGAATACAAAGAATCCTTAAAGAAAGCAATTGCTCTTTGGAAGGCGAAAGAGCTTGCGGAGGGTAAAGCATGATTTTGATGATCGATAATTATGATTCATTCACATATAATCTCGTTCAGTATTTGGGTGAAATGGGCGAAGAGCTTAAAGTCATCCGCAACGACCAGACGTCCATCAGGGGAATTGCCGAACTTGATCCCCAGTTCTTGATGATCTCACCAGGGCCGTGCAGCCCGAATGAAGCAGGCATCAGCCTGGAGGCAATCAAGAATTTTTCAGGTAAAACACCGATCTTTGGTGTCTGCCTGGGTCATCAGTCAATTGCTCAGGTATTCGGCGGTGACGTGGTCCGTGCGGAGCGGCTTATGCATGGGAAAACCTCTATGGTCTATCATGACGAAAAGACAATTTTTGAAGGACTTGAGAATCCATTTCCTGCGGCACGCTACCATTCACTCATCGTAAAAAAAGAAACACTTCCCGATTGTCTCGAGGTCTCGGCTTGGACGGAAGAAGGAGAGATCATGGCAATCCGCCACAAAACGCTGCCTGTTGAAGGTGTCCAATTCCATCCGGAATCCATTTTAACGACACCAGGGAAGCAGCTGCTGCGCAATTTCATTGCTCATTACAAGACTGCCAGGGAAGTAAGTTTATAATGTTCGTATACATGAATGGCAGTTTCGTTAAAAAGGAAGTGGCCGTCATTTCTCCTTTTGACCATGGCTTCTTATATGGGTTAGGCGTCTTTGAAACTTTCAGGATCTACAATGGCCACCCCTTTTTGCTTGATGACCATTTGGAGCGGCTGAATGCCAGTCTTCGTGTTTTGAATATCGAAGCTGAATTTACTGGCGAGGAAAGTGCTAAGATCCTCGAAGGCATACTAGCTAAAAATAACCTTAAGGATGCCTATATCCGTTTCAACGTTTCAGCTGGAATTGGCGAAATAGGCTTGCAGACAGAAAGCTACCTGGAGCCTAACGTGATTGTTTTTGCGAAGCCGCTGCCGCAACCTGGGAGTATGAGTGAAAAAAAAGCTGTGCTGCTGGAATTGAGGCGTAACACACCCGAGGGAACAGAGCGGCTGAAGTCACACCATTATCTTAACAATGTCCTGGCCAAGCGTGAGGCAGGCCCTGACATGGGTACAGAAGGAATCTTCCTGACAAGTGAAGGCTTTTTAGCGGAAGGAATTGTCTCGAATATTTTCTGGTACAGGGATGGCATTCTTTTCACGCCTGCAGTCGAAACCGGGATTTTAAATGGGATTACCCGCAGGTTCGTCATTGCGCTTGCCCGCAACGCAGGCATCGAGGTTCGTGAAGGCTTTTACAAAAAGGAAGAAGCGGAAGAAGCTCAGGAAATCTTCCTGACTAACTCGATTCAGGAAATCGTTCCTGTCACAGATTTTTCAGGTAAAAGCTTTCCTGGGAAATCAGGGGAGCTGGCGAATCTTCTATTTGCCGAATACTCAGCTTGCCGGGAAACGTTAACGAGCAGAACACAATTGGATGGAGGAGTTCAAACATGAATACCGTGATAAAAGCCGGTCCATATACACTCGACTTTACAGATAAAACGTTGATCATGGGAATATTGAATGTCACTCCGGATTCTTTTTCGGACGGCGGAAAATACAATCACCTTGATCATGCTGTCGCACATGCCAGGCAGATGATTTCCGATGGAGCGGATATTCTTGATATCGGCGGCGAGTCGACTAGGCCTGGGCATGAACGGATTTCCGATGAGGAGGAGATCAGCAGGGTAGTGCCTGCGATTGAAGCCATTTCTAAGGAAGTCCAGGTTCCGATTTCCATAGACACTTATAAATCGAAGGTAGCCAAAAGTGCTGTCGATGCTGGTGCAGCCATTATCAACGATATCTGGGGAGCGAAGGAAGACCCGGAGATTGCCGATGTCGCGGCAGAAACCGGAGTTCCGATCATCCTGATGCACAATCGAAATGACCGCAATTACTCGAACTTCATCCGTGACGTGTTAAATGACTTGTATGAAAGCATCATGATTGCGAAAAAAGCAGGCGTCAACGATGACCAAATCATCCTGGACCCGGGTATCGGCTTTGCGAAAGACCTCAGGGAAAACCTTGAGATGATGCATCACCTTGATACGCTTGTGTCCTTGGGATATCCCGTACTGCTAGGCACATCGAAAAAATCAATGATCGGAGGCGTGCTTGATTTACCGGTGTCGGAACGTACAGAGGGTACAGGCGCGACCGTTTGTTATGGAATCCAGAAGGGCTGCCAGATCGTCAGGATTCATGATGTAAAAGAAATGTCGCGCATGGCAAAAATGATGGATGCGATGATGGGAAAGGGTGAATATCGTGGATAAAATATATGTCAATCAAATGGAGTTTTACGGCTACCACGGCGTTTTTCCTGAAGAAACAAGACTGGGCCAGCGTTTTGCAGTGGACCTGATGGTGGAACTGGATCTTTCGAAAGCGGGAAAAAGCGATGAGCTTGAGCATTCCATCAATTACGCAGAGTTATACCAGGCCTGTAAAGAAATAGTGGAAGGCAAACCATTCAAGCTAGTAGAAGCCATTGCTGAGAAAATCGCAGGCACCATCCTGGAGCGCTTTTCACTTGTAGAGGCCTGCCATGTAAAGGTCATCAAGCCAGACCCGCCGATCCCGGGACACTATAAATCCGTCGCAGTTGAAATCACAAGGAGTCGATGACAGTGGAAAACAAAGCATATATTGCCCTAGGCTCCAATATGGGTGACCGGTTCGGATATTTGACACAGGCCATCATCCTCCTGGAAAGCCATGAGCAGATCTCAGTGGTAAATACTTCTTCTGTCTATGAAACAGATCCGGTAGGTTTCACGGACCAGGGCCAATTTTTAAACATGGCAATCCAAGTAGAGACAAGCCTTTCACCTGTCGAACTTCTCGATACATGCCTTGAGATCGAACTGAAACTTGGGAGAAAAAGGGAAGTAAAATGGGGACCGAGAACTTTGGACCTTGACATTTTGCTGTACAATCACGAAAATATTGAAACAGAGAAGCTTACAATACCGCACCCTCGGATGAGCGAACGCGCATTTGTAATCCTTCCATTGCTTGATATGGACCCAAATCTCACGCTCCCGACCATGAAGGAGCCGCTGAAAAAATATCTACTAAGTATACCGGATAGAGAAGGAGTACGGATATGGAAGCAGAAAAATGGGGAAGACGTATTCGCGCTTATCGAAAGCTGAAGGGTTTTACACAGGAAACCTTCGCTAAAGAGCTGGGTGTATCGGTTTCCATCCTTGGAGAAATTGAACGCGGCAACAGGTTGCCTGATGAAAGGCTGATTGTTAAAATCGCAGAATTCCTGGGTGTCGAAATAGATGAACTAACACCGCAATAGGTTTGATATATTGATAAATTAAAAGGAGGCAGAGCATGCTCAAGATTGGCGATATCGAAATGAAAAACCAAGTCGTCCTTGCGCCAATGGCTGGCATCTGCAACTCAGCGTTCCGTTTGACCGTAAAAGAATTCGGCGCGGGGCTAGTCTGTGCCGAAATGGTCAGCGACAAAGGGATTGTTTCTCAAAACAATAGAACACTCGACATGTTATATATAGATGAACGGGAAAAGCCGCTCAGCCTGCAGATTTTTGGCGGTGAAAAGGAAATGCTTGTTCAGGCTGCGGAATATGTGGACAAAAATACGAATGCCGATATCATTGATATCAACATGGGCTGTCCGGTACCAAAAATCACGAAATGTGATGCAGGTGCGAAATGGCTGCTCGACCCAAACAAAATCTATGAAATGGTATCAGCTGTGGTAGATGCAGTTGAGAAGCCAGTTACAGTAAAAATGCGCATGGGCTGGGATGACGAACATATTTTCGCCATCGAGAATGCCCGAGCTGTAGAACGGGCAGGCGGAAAGGCAGTAGCCCTTCACGGCCGTACACGTATACAGATGTATGAAGGAACTGCGAACTGGGATATTATCCGTGACGTGAAGCAAGCAGTAAACATTCCGGTAATCGGCAACGGAGATGTCCAGACTCCTCAGGATGCTAGGAGAATGCTTGATGAGACAGGTGCAGATGGAGTCATGATCGGCCGAGCTGCTCTTGGAAACCCATGGATGATCTACCGTACGGTAAAATATCTGGAAACAGGCGAACTAATGGGGGAACCAAGTGCACGTGAAAAAATCGACGTCAGCATCCTGCACCTTGACCGCCTGATTGCTTTGAAGAATGAACATATTGCTGTCCGTGAAATGCGCAAGCATGCAGCATGGTACCTAAAGGGTATCCGCGGAAACGCAACTGTCCGTAACGGGATTAATGAATGCTCAACAAGAGACGAGCTTGTCAGCCTGCTGAAAAACTTTGCGGATGAAGCGGAAGCAAAAGAGCAAATAGCACACCAGGCTGGATAAAAATTGACATTAACCGTCACTTTTCCTATAATACCTTTATCCTTAAAAGTAACTGCCAGTGGTCAAACTGGCAGTTTTTATTCTATTTAGGCATGAAAAAAGAGATTTTTAATGTCTGAATACGTTTGTTTGTGTAAAATAATAAAAGTATCCACCAAACATAATCAGGATTACATAATAAATCAATTATATATATTGGAGTGAAAGCGATATGAGTCATGAAGAATTGAATGACCAGCTCAGAGTCAGAAGAGACAAAATGAGTTCATTGCGTGAAAAGGGCATGGATCCTTTCGGTAAAAGATTTGAACGCACCCATCTTACTGATGAGCTGATTAGCGAATACGGTGAATTAGAAAAAGAAGAGATTGAAGCAAAGAATGTATCGGTCAAAATAGCTGGACGGATCATGACAAAGCGCGGAAAAGGAAAAGCAGGCTTCGCACATATCCAGGACCTGAATGGCCAGATCCAGATTTATGTCCGCCAGGATGCAGTCGGTGAAGAACAATATGAAGTATTTGATTCTGCTGACCTCGGTGACATTATCGGTGTCGAAGGAACACTTTTCAAAACTAAGGTTGGCGAGCTTTCAATCAAAGCACAAGACTTTGTGTTCTTGACGAAGGCGCTTCGCCCGCTGCCTGAGAAGTTCCACGGGCTGAAGGATGTCGAGCAGCGATATCGCCAGCGTTATCTTGACCTGATAACCAGCAATGACAGCAAAACAACTTTCATCAACCGCAGCCGCATCATCCAGTCTATGCGCCGCTATCTGGATGGACAAGGATACCTAGAAGTAGAAACGCCATTAATGCACTCCATTGCCGGCGGAGCTTCAGCTCGTCCATTCATCACGCATCATAATGCGCTCGATATGCAGCTATACATGCGAATCGCAATCGAGCTTCACTTGAAGCGCCTGATCGTCGGCGGCCTTGAAAAAGTATATGAAATCGGCCGTGTATTCCGTAATGAAGGCGTATCGACAAGACATAACCCGGAATTCACGATGCTGGAGCTTTATGAAGCATATGCTGACTGGAGAGACATCATGTCCCTTACTGAGAACATGGTAGCGTACATCGCTCAGGATGTTCTTGGAACAACAACTATTCAGTATGGCGAATATGAGATCGATCTTAAGCCAGAGTGGAAAAGAGTCCACATGGTAGATGCGATCAAGGAACATACAGGAGTGGACTTCTGGCCGCAAATGAGCACAGAAGGAGCTCGTGCGCTTGCGAAAGAGCATGGAGTGGAAATCACTGAACATATGCAGTATGGCCACATCGTCAATGAATTCTTCGAGCAAAAAGTAGAAGAGCACCTGATCCAGCCAACATTCATTTACGGGCATCCAGTTGATATTTCTCCTTTGGCTAAAAAGAATGACGAAGACTCACGCTTCACAGACCGCTTCGAATTGTTCATCGTTGCCAGGGAACATGCGAACGCATTTACCGAGCTTAATGATCCGATCGATCAAAGAGAGCGTTTTGAAGCACAGCTAAAAGAAAAAGAACAAGGTAATGATGAAGCACACGAAATGGACGATGATTTCATCGAAGCATTGGAATACGGTATGCCTCCAACAGGCGGACTTGGAATCGGGATCGACCGACTCGTTATGCTCCTGACTAATTCACCATCCATCAGGGACGTACTATTATTCCCGTTGATGCGTCACCGTTAATAGATAGAAGAAAAGGCAAACGGCGCAGGCAGTTTGCCTTTTCTTTTTTTAAGCTATATTTGGTTTGCTGTCACGCTAAAACAAGTAGACTTTCAGAGAAAGATTTGACCACAGAAATATGAATTGTCTTTCTTTTAATTCGATGAATAAAAATAGCAAAAAGATATTGCTATTGCAGAATAAAGGTGCTATATTTATATCTGTTGCTACGAGCTACTTAGTTAGCAACAAAGAAATTAAAAAAACTTATTGACATCGGGTTTTGAACCTGATAATATATAAGAGTTGCTTCTTACGGAGCAGCAAACAAATTGCTCTTTGAAAACTAAACAAACAAGCGTCAACAAACAATAAATGATCATGTTTCTTCTATAAGAACATGAGCCAACGTTTTAACTTATGAGCTAACTCATAACTCTTTTTTGGAGAGTTTGATCCTGGCTCAGGACGAACGCTGGCGGCGTGCCTAATACATGCAAGTCGAGCGGATCTTCATTAGCTTGCTTTTGAAGATCAGCGGCGGACGGGTGAGTAACACGTGGGCAACCTGCCTGTAAGACTGGGATAACTTCGGGAAACCGGAGCTAATACCGGATAATCCTTTCCCTCACATGAGGGAAAGCTGAAAGACGGTTTCGGCTGTCACTTACAGATGGGCCCGCGGCGCATTAGCTAGTTGGTGAGGTAACGGCTCACCAAGGCAACGATGCGTAGCCGACCTGAGAGGGTGATCGGCCACACTGGGACTGAGACACGGCCCAGACTCCTACGGGAGGCAGCAGTAGGGAATCTTCCGCAATGGACGAAAGTCTGACGGAGCAACGCCGCGTGAACGATGAAGGCTTTCGGGTCGTAAAGTTCTGTTGTTAGGGAAGAACAAGTACCGGAGTAACTGCCGGTACCTTGACGGTACCTAACCAGAAAGCCACGGCTAACTACGTGCCAGCAGCCGCGGTAATACGTAGGTGGCAAGCGTTGTCCGGAATTATTGGGCGTAAAGCGCGCGCAGGCGGTTCCTTAAGTCTGATGTGAAAGCCCCCGGCTCAACCGGGGAGGGTCATTGGAAACTGGGGAACTTGAGTGCAGAAGAGGAGAGCGGAATTCCACGTGTAGCGGTGAAATGCGTAGAGATGTGGAGGAACACCAGTGGCGAAGGCGGCTCTCTGGTCTGTAACTGACGCTGAGGCGCGAAAGCGTGGGGAGCGAACAGGATTAGATACCCTGGTAGTCCACGCCGTAAACGATGAGTGCTAAGTGTTAGAGGGTTTCCGCCCTTTAGTGCTGCAGCAAACGCATTAAGCACTCCGCCTGGGGAGTACGGCCGCAAGGCTGAAACTCAAAGGAATTGACGGGGGCCCGCACAAGCGGTGGAGCATGTGGTTTAATTCGAAGCAACGCGAAGAACCTTACCAGGTCTTGACATCCTCTGACAACCCTAGAGATAGGGCGTTCCCCTTCGGGGGACAGAGTGACAGGTGGTGCATGGTTGTCGTCAGCTCGTGTCGTGAGATGTTGGGTTAAGTCCCGCAACGAGCGCAACCCTTGATCTTAGTTGCCAGCATTCAGTTGGGCACTCTAAGGTGACTGCCGGTGACAAACCGGAGGAAGGTGGGGATGACGTCAAATCATCATGCCCCTTATGACCTGGGCTACACACGTGCTACAATGGATGGAACAAAGGGCCGCAAAACCGCGAGGTCGAGCCAATCCCATAAATCCATTCTCAGTTCGGATTGCAGGCTGCAACTCGCCTGCATGAAGCCGGAATCGCTAGTAATCGCGGATCAGCATGCCGCGGTGAATACGTTCCCGGGCCTTGTACACACCGCCCGTCACACCACGAGAGTTTGTAACACCCGAAGTCGGTGGGGTAACCTTTTGGAGCCAGCCGCCTAAGGTGGGACAGATGATTGGGGTGAAGTCGTAACAAGGTAGCCGTATCGGAAGGTGCGGCTGGATCACCTCCTTTCTAAGGATATTGCCGTAATGGCAATCGGAATGCGAATCTTTCGATTCGTACTGTGGATGTAATCCACATAGTTGTACGCTTGTTTGTTTAGTTTTGAGGGAGCAATTCTCTCAAAGCTTTTTTGTTCCTTGAAAACTAGATAATCGTAAGTAAGAAGAACCAAGAAAAAACCGAGTGATCGCCATTTTAGTTTTTCTCTCTATTTAATAGAGAAATGACCTTTTAGGTTAAGTTAGAAAGGGCGCACGGTGGATGCCTTGGCACTAGGAGCCGATGAAGGACGGGACTAACACCGATATGCTTCGGGGAGCTGTAAGTAAGCTTTGATCCGGAGATTTCCGAATGGGGAAACCCACTGTTCGTAATGGAACAGTATCTTTGCCTGAATACATAGGGCATTGAAGGCAGACCCGGGGAACTGAAACATCTAAGTACCCGGAGGAAGAGAAAGCAAACGCGATTCCCTGAGTAGCGGCGAGCGAAACGGGACATAGCCCAAACCAAGAGGCTTGCCTCTTGGGGTTGTAGGACACTCAACATGGAGTTACAAAGGAACGGGGTAGATGAAGTGGTCTGGAAAGGCCCGTCAGAGAAGGTAAAAACCCTGTAGTTGAAACTTCGTTCCCTCCTGAGTGGATCCTGAGTACGGCGGGACACGAGAAATCCCGTCGGAAGCTGGGAGGACCATCTCCCAAGGCTAAATACTCCCTAGTGACCGATAGTGAACCAGTACCGTGAGGGAAAGGTGAAAAGCACCCCGGAAGGGGAGTGAAAGAGATCCTGAAACCGTGTGCCTACAAGTAGTCAGAGCCCGTTCATGGGTGATGGCGTGCCTTTTGTAGAATGAACCGGCGAGTTACGATTACATGCAAGGTTAAGTTGATGAGACGGAGCCGCAGCGAAAGCGAGTCTGAATAGGGCGAATGAGTATGTGGTCGTAGACCCGAAACCAGGTGATCTACCCATGTCCAGGGTGAAGGTTGGGTAACACCAACTGGAGGCCCGAACCCACGCACGTTGAAAAGTGCGGGGATGAGGTGTGGGTAGCGGAGAAATTCCAATCGAACTTGGAGATAGCTGGTTCTCTCCGAAATAGCTTTAGGGCTAGCCTCACGTTGTAAGAGTCTTGGAGGTAGAGCACTGTTTGGACTAGGGGCCCTCATCGGGTTACCGAATTCAGACAAACTCCGAATGCCAAAGACTTATCCGTGGGAGTCAGACTGCGAGTGATAAGATCCGTAGTCAAAAGGGAAACAGCCCAGACCACCAGCTAAGGTCCCAAAGTATACGTTAAGTGGAAAAGGATGTGGAGTTGCTTAGACAACCAGGATGTTGGCTTAGAAGCAGCCACCATTTAAAGAGTGCGTAATAGCTCACTGGTCGAGTGACTCTGCGCCGAAAATGTACCGGGGCTAAACGTATCACCGAAGCTGTGGATTGACATCTTAGATGTCAGTGGTAGGAGAGCGTTCTAAGGGCGTTGAAGTCAGACCGTAAGGACTGGTGGAGCGCTTAGAAGTGAGAATGCCGGTATGAGTAGCGAAAGATGGGTGAGAATCCCATCCACCGAATGCCTAAGGTTTCCTGAGGAAGGCTCGTCCTCTCAGGGTTAGTCGGGACCTAAGCCGAGGCCGAAAGGCGTAGGCGATGGACAACAGGTTGATATTCCTGTACCACCTCTTTATCGTTTGAGCAATGGGGGGACGCAGGAGGATAGGGTAAGCGCGCTGTTGGATATGCGCGTCTAAGCAGTTAGGCTGCAAGTGAGGCAAATCCCGCTTGCGTGAAGGCTGAGCTGTGACAGCGAGGGAAATATAGTACCGAAGTTCCTGATTCCACACTGCCAAGAAAAGCCTCTAGCGAGATAAAAGGTGCCCGTACCGCAAACCGACACAGGTAGGCGAGGAGAGAATCCTAAGGTGAGCGAGAGAACTCTCGTTAAGGAACTCGGCAAAATGACCCCGTAACTTCGGGAGAAGGGGTGCTCATTTGGGTGAATAGCCCGGATGAGCCGCAGTGAATAGGCCCAGGCGACTGTTTAGCAAAAACACAGGTCTCTGCGAAGCCGCAAGGCGAAGTATAGGGGCTGACGCCTGCCCGGTGCTGGAAGGTTAAGAGGAGGGGTTAGCTCACGCGAAGCTCTGAATCGAAGCCCCAGTAAACGGCGGCCGTAACTATAACGGTCCTAAGGTAGCGAAATTCCTTGTCGGGTAAGTTCCGACCCGCACGAAAGGCGTAACGATCTGGGCACTGTCTCAACGAGAGACTCGGTGAAATTATAGTACCTGTGAAGATGCAGGTTACCCGCGACAGGACGGAAAGACCCCGTGGAGCTTTACTGTAGCCTGATATTGAATTTTGGTACAGCTTGTACAGGATAGGTAGGAGCCTGAGAAACCGGAGCGCCAGCTTCGGTGGAGGCGTCGGTGGGATACTACCCTGGCTGTATTGAAATTCTAACCCACGCCCCTGATCGGGGCGGGAGACAGTGTCAGGTGGGCAGTTTGACTGGGGCGGTCGCCTCCTAAAGAGTAACGGAGGCGCCCAAAGGTTCCCTCAGAATGGTTGGAAATCATTCGCAGAGTGTAAAGGCACAAGGGAGCTTGACTGCGAGACCTACAAGTCGAGCAGGGACGAAAGTCGGGCTTAGTGATCCGGTGGTTCCGCATGGAAGGGCCATCGCTCAACGGATAAAAGCTACCCCGGGGATAACAGGCTTATCTCCCCCAAGAGTCCACATCGACGGGGAGGTTTGGCACCTCGATGTCGGCTCATCGCATCCTGGGGCTGTAGTCGGTCCCAAGGGTTGGGCTGTTCGCCCATTAAAGCGGTACGCGAGCTGGGTTCAGAACGTCGTGAGACAGTTCGGTCCCTATCCGTCGTGGGCGCAGGAAATTTGAGAGGAGCTGTCCTTAGTACGAGAGGACCGGGATGGACGCACCGCTGGTGTACCAGTTGTCTTGCCAAAGGCATCGCTGGGTAGCTATGTGCGGACGGGATAAGTGCTGAAAGCATCTAAGCATGAAGCCCCCCTCAAGATGAGATTTCCCATAGCGCAAGCTAGTAAGAACCCTGAAAGATGATCAGGTTGATAGGTCAGAGGTGGAAGCGCGGTGACGTGTGGAGCTGACTGATACTAATCGTTCGAGGACTTAACCAAATTGATTACTCGTTCTTCTTGAATTCTTCTTACACATTATCTAGTTTTGAGGGAATAAAACCTCAAACCAAATAGTCTGGTGGCGATGGCGAGAAGGTCACACCCGTTCCCATACCGAACACGGAAGTTAAGCTTCTCAGCGCCGATGGTAGTTGGGGGTTTCCCCCTGTGAGAGTAGGACGCCGCCGGGCACACGAAAGAACAGCTGTAATGGCTGTTCTTTTTTTGTATGCGAATTTATAAAAGGTGTTGGAAATGTAGCAGCAACTGATTATATTTGGCCTGACTTCGGACAAGTTTGCAGGTAATAAATGAAAAGATGTTTGAATCAGATGCAACTTCAGACAGGTTTGGAGGAAAAGATCGTAAAGTTGTCTGAACTTGGTGCAACTTCAGACAGGTTTGGAGGAAAAGATCGTAAAGTTGTCTGCACTTGGTGCAACTTCAGACAGGTTTAGTGAAAAAGCACAAAAAGTTGTCTGAACCAGAGCCAACTTCAGACAGGTTTGGAGGAAAAGATGGTAAATTTGTCTGAACTTGGTGCGACTTCAGACAGGTTTGGAGGAAAAGCACAAAAAGTTGTCTGAACCAGAGCCAACTTCAGACAGGTTTGGTGGAAAAGATCGAAAAGCTGTCTGAACCTGAGCCAACTTCAGACAGGTTTGGAGGAAAAAGACGAAAAGTTGTCTGAATCCGAGCCAACTTTAGACAGGTTTGGTGGATAAAGACGAAAAGTTGTCTGAACCAGAGCCAACTTCGGACAGGTTTAGTGGAAAAGCACAAAAAGTTGTCTGAACCAGAGCCAACTTCAGACAGGTTTGGAGGAAAAGATCGTAAAGTTGTCTGAACTTGGTGCAACTTCAGACAGGTTTAGTGAAAAAGCACAAAAAGTTGTCTGAACCTGAGCCAACTTCAGACAGGTTTGGTGGAAAAGATTGAAAAGTTGTCTGAACCTGAGCCAACTTCAGACAGGTTTGGAGGAAAAGATTGAAAAGTTGTCTGAACCTGAGCCAACTTCAGACAGGTTTGGAGGAAAAGTACAAAAAGTTGTCTGAACTTGATCCAACTTCGGACAGGTTTGGTGGAAAAGCACAAAAAGTTGTCTGAACCCGAGCCAACTTCGGACAGGTTTAGTGGAAAAGTACAAAAAGTTGTCTGAACCAGAGCCAACTTCAGACAGGTTTGGAGGAAAAGACGAAAAGTTGTCTGAACCCGAGCCAACTTCGGACAGGTTTAGTGGAAAAGTACAAAAAGTTGTCTGAACCCGAGCCAACTTCAGACAGGTTTGGAGGAAAAAGCCGAAAAGTTGTCTGAACCCGAGCCTACTTCGGACAGGTTTGGAGGAAAAAGCCGAAAAGTTGTCTGAACCCGAGCCAACTTCAGACAGGTTTGGTGGAAAAGATCGAAAAGCTGTCTGAACATAAGCGAACTTCGAACAAATAGTTGCTTGTTGCCTCTAAACTCCTAGTGCGTTGATCCAAGCAGGATTAACGCATTTTTTGTGGAATTTATTTAACAATCAGCACGCCTTACTTATCTTCCTAGTTACTCTATGATCATTATGAATATCTAGCTATGTAATTTTTATAGTGTAATTACGACAACAGAATATTGCTTTATACAACTACTTACGAAGTCTACAAAGATTAATTTTAGAAACTTGCAATGCTTAAACAGCAAGGCTAATAGGAGGCTTTAAATGATTAAGCAATTGAATATTTGGTCATTCATCTTTTCAACAATCTGGGTTTTACTATTTTTTATAGTTTCTTCCACAGGGCCTATTGAATACACGATATTAGGCACCCAACCATACGTTCTGCTTTTATATGTAACCCTGCTGACCTTTGTAACGGGGCTTTTAGGAATGGCAGGTATGAGAAATTGGAAGGGCATGGCCAGAAGTTTTTCGACAATCACCCTGACTTTAGGATTATCCGTGTTTTTAACGATCATTATCTTTTTTGGCCATTTATTAAGTTAGTGGATCGCACTTATACAGGCACAGGTCAGTTCCCCAAAAAATAAAATATACCAGCCATTTCTTATATACAATCACCGTAAAAGAGCTTATATACACTAGACATTATTGTTGGTCACATAGCCAATCTAACCAAATAACCACCGACTCCTTCTCAGAAAATCTAAACCTTAACAAATTTTTAATCGATGTGCCTGGATACAAGTTTCCACATGTTGCAAAATGGGTATAATAACCATCACACCCCTTATTGTCATCTTTTGGCATACATAATTTTGACGAAAATAATTCAGGATGCATTCATTGCATCGAAAAAAAGTTTTTTGTATAATTAAAGTCAAATATAGTCAAAGTCAGAATGGGGGAGGTTTAGTGAGGAATATATCGGACATCATAGAACATTACCTTAAACAGGTTTTAGAAATGAGCGATAAGGACATCGTTGAAATCAAGCGAAGTGAAATCGCCGATAAATTTCAGTGCGTGCCGTCCCAGATCAATTATGTCATCAATACAAGGTTCACGATTGAAAGAGGCTATCTTGTTGAGAGCAAACGGGGTGGCGGCGGCTACATCCGGATCATCAAAGTCCAGGCTTATGATCATGCACATTTGATTGATGATTTACTGTCTTTGATACAGACACGAATTTCGCAAAGCAGCGCTGAGCATGTCATCTTCCGTCTTGTGGAGGAAGATGTAGTCACTGACCGTGAGGCAAAAATCATGCTGAGTGTGCTCGACAGGTCCGTCCTGTATATAGAGCTGCCGCAGCGTGACGAGCTGCGTGCGAGAATGTTGAAAGCCATGCTGATGGCATTGAAATACAAATAATATCAAAGCAGATAAAGAGGTGAGGGCATGATCTGCCAAGAGTGTAATCAAAGGCCGGCAACGCTGCACTTCACGAATTATTCAAATGGAGAAAAAACGGAATTGCACTTGTGTGAAATATGCGCACAAGAAAAAGGCGAATTGTTTATGATGAACAACGGCCCTGCTTTTTCGATCAATAGCTTGCTTGCCGGATTGTTGAATATGGAACCTGCTTTTCCTGAACAGAAAAAGAATGCCTTTGATGCTGAGCAAGTGGCCCAGTGTCCACAATGTTCAATGACATTTCCGCAGTTTGTGAAAGTCGGCAGATTTGGCTGTGCGACTTGCTATGATGCTTTTCGTGAACAGTTAACTCCGATTGTAAGGAGGCTCCATAGTGGTAATTCAATGCATAATGGGAAAATCCCTAAAAGAGTCGGCGGCGACCTTCATGTAAGGAAGACAATCGATCAGCTGAAGCAAACTCTGAAAAACTTGATTTCAGCTGAGGAATTTGAGCAGGCTGCTGAGACAAGGGACCAGATCAGGGAACTTGAAAGGAAATTGTCAGCAGGTCAAGAGGGAGGGGAGTAGCCTTGTCATTGGAGAAGTTTATCAATCAGGCTGTCAGCTCCTGGATGAGTGATGATGGTCCTGATTCAGATATCGTCCTTAGCTCTCGCATCCGCTTTGCAAGGAACCTTGATGAATATAATTTTCCGACATTATTCACCAATGGTGAGGCAGAAGCAGTGACAGGTACGATCATGGAACGTGCCAGCAATACTTCGACAGCTGCTTTTGGTCAGTTGGAAATGATTAAAATGGATGAGATTCCGCCTTTGCAGAAAAGGGTGCTGGTCGAGAAGCATTTGATCAGTCCGAATCTGGCAGAAAACTCCGTTCATGGTGCCGTCCTGTTATCTGAAAATGAAGAAGTCAGTATCATGATCAATGAGGAAGACCATATCAGGATTCAATGTTTATTCCCAGGCTTTCAGCTAGGTGAAGCCCTCAAGGCTGCCAATGAAATCGATGACTGGCTTGAGGAATATGTCAACTATGCGTTTGATGAGAATTTCGGCTATTTAACCAGCTGTCCTACGAATGTGGGTACTGGCCTGAGGGCATCGGTGATGATGCACCTGCCTGGCTTAGTTTTGACACAGCAAATGAACCGGATCGTCCCAGCGATTAACCAGCTTGGTTTGGTGGTAAGAGGTATTTACGGCGAGGGCAGTGAAGCACTCGGCAATATTTTTCAAATATCGAACCAAATCACGCTCGGGAAATCGGAAGAGGACATCGTAGACGATTTAAAAAGTGTCGTAAGCCAGATTATATCTCAGGAAAGGTCAGCGCGGGAAGCATTAGCGAAGACTTCTAACATACAATTAGAAGACAGAGTGTTTCGGTCATATGGAACACTTGCAAACAGCAGGATCATCGAAACGAAGGAAGCTGCCCGCTGCCTATCAGATTTAAGGCTTGGTATAGATATGGGTTTTATAAAAAATATATCCAAATCGATTTTGAATGAATTGATGATATTAACTCAGCCCGGGTTTTTACAGCAATATGCGGGAGGACCATTAAGACCGAATGAACGGGATATCCGCAGGGCTGCTTTAATAAGAGAACGTTTGAAAATGGAAACAAAAGATGAGTCAGGAGGATGATCTTATGATGTTTGGACGATTTACCGAGAGAGCACAAAAAGTATTGGCACTCGCACAGGAAGAGGCCATTCGCCTTGGACATAACAATATCGGCACAGAACACATCTTACTTGGCCTGGTGCGTGAAGGTGAGGGCATCGCGGCAAAGGCGCTTTATGGACTTGGTCTAGGAGCGGAGAAAATCCAGAAGGAAGTTGAGAACCTGATTGGCCGCGGCCAGGAAACTTCCCAGACAATCCACTATACGCCAAGAGCTAAGAAGGTCATCGAACTTTCAATGGATGAGGCAAGGAAGCTGGGCCACTCCTATGTTGGAACAGAACATATCCTGCTTGGATTGATCCGTGAGGGAGAGGGTGTGGCTGCAAGAGTGCTGAACAATCTGGGTGTCAGCCTGAACAAGGCACGCCAGCAGGTTCTTCAGCTGCTTGGAAGCAATGAAACTTCAGGACATCAGGGTGGCGGAACGGCTAATGCCAATACGCCGACACTGGATAGCCTTGCTAGGGACTTAACAGCAATCGCGAGGGAAGGCAGCCTTGATCCGGTCATCGGCCGTGCTAAGGAAATTCAGCGTGTCATTGAAGTGTTAAGCCGCCGGACGAAGAACAACCCTGTATTGATCGGTGAGCCAGGCGTTGGTAAAACAGCGATTGCGGAAGGGCTGGCACAGCAAATCGTCAATAACGAGGTACCGGAAATCCTTCGTGACAAGCGTGTCATGACTCTTGATATGGGAACAGTTGTTGCAGGAACCAAGTACCGCGGTGAATTTGAGGACCGCCTGAAGAAGGTCATGGATGAAATTCGCCAGGCAGGAAATATCATTCTTTTCATCGATGAGCTTCACACACTGATCGGTGCTGGCGGAGCGGAAGGAGCGATTGACGCTTCCAATATCCTGAAGCCGTCACTTGCACGCGGTGAGCTGCAATGTATCGGTGCCACCACCCTGGATGAGTACCGCAAATACATCGAAAAAGATGCTGCACTTGAACGACGCTTCCAGCCGATCACTGTTGATGAGCCAACGGCTGAGGAGTCAGTACAAATTTTGAAGGGTCTTCGTGACCGCTATGAAGCTCACCACAGAGTATCGATTACGGATGAGGCAATTGAAGCGGCTGTAAAATTATCGGACCGCTACATCTCTGACCGATTCCTTCCGGATAAAGCAATTGACTTAATTGATGAAGCAGGTTCGAAGGTTCGTCTGCGTTCCTATACAACTCCTCCTAACCTTAAGGAGCTTGAGGTGAAGCTGGAGGAAGTACGCAAGGAGAAGGATGCTTCTGTACAAAGCCAGGAGTTTGAAAAGGCTGCTTCTTTAAGAGATACAGAACAGCGTCTTCGTGAACAGCTTGAAAATACGAAGAAGTCATGGAAAGAAAAGCAGGGCAAGGAAAACAGTGAAGTGACAGTGGAAGACATCGCCCATGTGGTGTCCAGCTGGACGAATATCCCTGTTTCCAAGCTAGCGCAGACTGAGACAGATAAGCTCCTGAACCTGGAGGAAATCCTTCACTCCCGTGTCATCGGCCAGGATGAAGCCGTTAAAGCCGTTTCCAAGGCCGTCAGACGCGCGCGTGCAGGCTTGAAGGATCCTAAACGTCCAATTGGTTCATTTATTTTCCTTGGGCCAACAGGTGTCGGTAAAACAGAATTGGCGAGAGCCCTGGCAGAATCCATGTTCGGTGATGAAGATGCGATGATCCGCGTCGATATGTCAGAGTACATGGAAAAGCATTCGACATCACGACTTGTCGGTTCACCTCCAGGCTATGTCGGATATGATGAAGGCGGCCAATTGACTGAGAAGGTACGCAGAAAGCCATACTCGGTCATCCTGCTTGATGAAATTGAAAAAGCGCATCCAGATGTGTTCAACATCCTGCTCCAGGTACTCGAGGATGGCCGTTTGACGGACTCCAAGGGCCGGACAGTCGACTTCCGCAATACCATCATGATCCTGACATCCAATGTCGGAGCAGAAGCGTTAAAGCGGAATAAATATGTCGGCTTTAATATCCAGGATGGCGAACAGGATTACAAAGATATGAAGGGCAAAGTAATGGAAGAGCTGAAAAAGGCATTCCGTCCTGAATTCCTTAACCGTATCGATGAAATCATCGTCTTCCATGCGCTCGAAAAGCCGCATTTGAAAGAAATCGTTACGTTGATGTCCGACCAGCTTGTGAAGCGCCTGAAAGAACAGGAAATCACGCTAGAGCTGACAGACGCGGCAAAAGAGAAGATTTCCGAGGAAGGCTACGATCCGGAATACGGCGCACGTCCATTGCGCAGGGCAATCCAGAAGCATATCGAAGACCAGCTGTCTGAAGAATTGCTGAGAGGAACTGTCCTCACTGGGCAAAATGTCGTCATAGATGTTGAAAATGGCGAATTTGTTGTCAAGGCTCCAGAAGGAACGGCAAAAGCTTAAAATGGCTTAACATGTAAACAAAAGGGGTATACGTACAAAATACGTGTACCCCTTTTTTTAAAAGCTCTTTCCTGATCTTATTGAACCTCCCAAGCTTATCGTTGCAAGACGGGTATTATCCTTTCTGAAAAAATAGTT
The DNA here is from genome assembly GCF_014856545.2 of Mesobacillus jeotgali. Lineage (NCBI taxonomy): Bacteria > Bacillati > Bacillota > Bacilli > Caryophanales > Bacillaceae > Mesobacillus > Mesobacillus jeotgali. Next base: position 107,986 of record NZ_CP109811.1, read on the forward strand.
GGAATTGCACCATCTGGATATGAACATAATTTAAGTAGACAATGTTGGACAGTCTTTATGAAAAAAATACATACCTGCTTCAGTCGCTATCATTTCTTTTATTACTTGTTTGGCTTTATTATAAAGATACAAACTTTTTTTAATTGAGAGGCTAAGAAAATGGCAAAAAGAAAAACAAAATTCATGTGCCAGGAATGTGGCTATGAATCTCCGAAATGGATGGGGAAATGTCCGGGATGCGGGCAATGGAATAAGATGGTCGAGGAAGTGGAAAGCACTGGCTCGACAAGAAGAGGAGCTTTTGCCAATACAGGTAATACGAGTGTAGCTGCAAAGGCAACCCCAATTACCAGTATTGAAACAATCAGCGAGCCGCGGATTACGACAGATTTGAATGAGTTGAACCGTGTTCTTGGCGGCGGGGTAGTCAGAGGGTCGCTTGTGCTGATAGGCGGGGATCCTGGTATCGGCAAATCGACGTTATTGCTTCAGGTATCTTACCAGCTGGCCAAGAAGGCGCATTCCGTCCTGTATATTTCAGGTGAGGAGTCGATGAGGCAAACGAAGCTCCGCGCGGACCGGCTTGGTGTAACATCGGATAACCTGCTTGTTTATTCGGAAACCAACCTCCATGAAATCAGCCTGACAATTGAAAACAGCAGTCCAGATTTTGTCATTGTTGACTCGATCCAAACTATTTTCCACCCTGAAGTGACCTCCGCGCCAGGGAGTGTATCCCAGGTAAGGGAATGTACAGCTGAGTTAATGAGGATTGCAAAAACAAAGGGAATTGCGATTTTTATTGTTGGCCATGTCACGAAGGAAGGCTCGATCGCCGGACCAAGATTGTTGGAGCATATGGTTGATACAGTTCTATATTTCGAAGGTGAGAGACACCACACTTACAGAATTCTTCGGGCTGTCAAAAACCGTTTCGGGTCTACGAATGAAATGGGTATTTTTGAGATGAAGGAAGTAGGTCTTGAAGAAGTGGCAAACCCATCGGAAATATTTTTAGAGGAAAGATCCCAGGGAGCTTCGGGTTCAACGGTCGTGGCTTCGATGGAAGGAACGAGACCTGTACTGGTTGAAATCCAGGCGCTGATCTCGCCTACTAGCTTTGGGAATCCAAGGCGCATGGCTACCGGAATCGACCATAACCGCGTTTCGCTTCTTATGGCGGTGCTTGAGAAACGTGTCGGGTTGCTGCTCGCTAACCAGGATGCTTATTTGAAGGTCGCCGGCGGAGTGAAGCTGGATGAACCGGCAATCGACCTAGCGGTGGCAGTCAGCATTGCCTCTAGCTTCAGGGATAAACCAACACGTGCTTCTGATTGTATCATTGGCGAGGTGGGGCTGACTGGGGAAGTCAGGAGGGTCTCGAGGATTGAACAGCGTGTCCAGGAAGCGGCGAAGCTTGGCTTTGAAAGAATTATTTTACCGGAGAATAACCTTGGCGGATGGACTCCTCCACGGGGAGTTGAGCTTATCGGGGTATCATCTGTCAGCCACGCATTAAAAGTCACCTTGGGAGGTTGATGGATTGGAACATAAAGAGCTAGAGGAAAAAGAGTTGGGTGAAATCCTTCAATTCATCTCTCCAGGTACACCTCTAAGGGATGGTATCGATAATGTGCTCCGGGCCAAGACAGGCGGATTGATTGTGTTTGGATACAATGAAAAAGTTAAAAACCTGGTTGATGGCGGCTTTGAAATCAATTGCCGGTTCAGTCCCAGCTACCTTTATGAACTGGCGAAGATGGATGGCGCAATTATTCTAAATGAGACTGGCAGCAAGATCCTATTCGCCAACGCCCAGTTAGCGCCGGATACGGGAGTACCCTCGACTGAGACAGGGATGAGGCACAGGACAGCGGAGCGTGTGGCAAGGCAAACAAGAGCACTTGTCATCGCAATATCCCAGCGAAGGAATGTCATTACTCTGTACCAGGGAAACCTTCGCTATGCATTGAAGGAAATCGGCGTCATCTTAACAAAGGCGAACCAGGCCATCCAGACGCTGGAAAAGTATAAAGTCGTGCTTGAACAAAGCATTACCAATCTGGGAATTCTCGAATTTGAGGATCTTGTCACCTATAATGATTTGCTGCAGGTGATCCATCGTTTTGAGATGGTGCTTAGGATCAAGACGGAGCTTTTTACTTATTTAAGTGAACTTGGGCAGGAAGGCCGGCTGATCCGCCTGCAAATGCAGGAGCTTTTATTTGAAATGGAAAGAGAAGCACTGCTTGTCATCAAAGATTATTCAGCAGAACCGGAAGTGAAGGCAGATGTTGTGATGGCCCGTTTCCAGGAGCTTTCAAAGGCAGGAGTCATTGAAGACTCTACCATCCTCAAGCTTCTTGGTCATCAGGGATACGTGCATATGGATGAATTCATCTGTCCTAGAGGGTACCGAATGCTGAATAAGATTCCGCGGCTGCCGATGATCATTACTGAGAATTTGATCAAACGTTTCGGCAAATTTACCAATATGATTGCTGCTTCCGTTGAAGAATTGGATGATGTAGAGGGCATCGGCGAAGTAAGAGCCCGGAAAATCAAAGAAGGCTTTAAACTCATCAGGGACCAGCTGATGGCGGACCGCCAAATGTAATCCCAAACATTGGCGGCCTGCTTTTAATTGACACCCACATGCCCCGGTGCTACTTTAAAGATGAGATTTACTCCTATAGGGATTATGGCAATCTTGCTGTATTAAAATAATAATTGTGCAAATTACGTAACCTTTACCATGGTTAAATCGTATAATCATTTGAGTCTTTATTTTAGAAGCAGCCCTATTTTAAGAAAATGTTTGATTACTAGGGTTTCAAAATTTGGAAGTTGTTTATAATGATTAAAAGGAGGTGAAAGGATGTTAAGACGTATCATTCAAGCCTGCTTCCTGATCATTGGGGGAACGCTTGGTATATTCTTAATTCCTGATTTATTAGCATTAATGAACGCGGGAGACATGACTCTCATCAATAATCCTTATGTTACTGCTGTTTTAGGCGCACTTATTTTTTATCTTCTTACTTTTTGGGCCGTTGATCCTGTGACTAATTTTGTGAAGTGGGCTGAAGAGTCGCTGATCAAGGCACCAATAACGGATGTCTTGTTCGGAAGTGTAGGCCTTTTCTTTGGGTTGCTCGTGGCATTTTTAGTAGGATTTGCTCTTAATGCAATCCAGGTTCCTGTTGTGAATACAGTGGCACCGACACTACTGACACTTTTATTTGGTTATCTTGGATTCCAGGTCGGATTCAAAAAGCGAGATGAACTGCTTGGCTTATTTTCAAGGTCAAAGAAAAAGGGCACTGAAGAAGAAGTGGAAAAAGAAAGCCGTGCAAGAGAGTGGAAGATTCTCGACACAAGCGTGATTATTGATGGCAGAGTTGCGGATATCTGCCAGACAGGGTTTCTTGAGGGCACAATTGTCATACCACAGTTTGTCCTGGAAGAGTTACAGCATATCGCTGATTCATCCGATGTGTTGAAGCGCAATCGCGGGCGCCGCGGATTGGACATCCTTAACCGTATTCAAAAGGAACTTAAGATTAAGGTTGAGATTTATGAAGGTGATTTTGACGATATCCAGGAAGTCGACAGCAAGCTTGTAAAGCTGGCAAAGCTGACAAATGGGGTTGTCGTCACGAATGATTTTAACTTGAACAAAGTATGTGAATTGCAAAAGGTTGCCGTGCTGAATATCAATGATCTGGCCAATGCAGTAAAACCAGTTGTCCTTCCTGGAGAAGAGTTGAGCATCCAGGTCATCAAGGATGGCAAGGAACATAATCAAGGCATTGCGTACCTGGATGACGGCACCATGATCGTGGTCGAAGAAGGCCGCGATTATATCGGAAAGCGTATCGATGTTCTTGTGACAAGTGTGCTGCAAACATCTGCTGGCAGGATGATTTTCGCAAAGCCGAAGCAGTTGGAAAAAAGTATAATCAGTTGATCCATCCCTCGATGGACCAAGCCTTTATGGGCAGTTGATTCCCGCTTCCTTCATTGATTCATTGAAGGCGTGAAGCAGGGCCTCGACTGCCCGTTTATATGTTAAAGTGGTATTGGTAATTTTGTTTTTTTATCAAGGAATGAGAGCAGAAAAAAGATTGGAGTTTTCATCATGCCTTATCAGGTTATAATTCCGGCTGCAGGCCAGGGAAAGAGGATGGGAGCAGGGAAAAATAAGCTGCTGCTTACTTTGGATGGTGTCCCAATCCTGATCCATACATTAAGGGTGTTTGAAGCAGATGCTGAATGCTCCGGCATCATTCTTGCCATCAGCCCGAGTGATGAGCAACAGTTCAAGTCTTTATTGAAAGAGTATGGTATACATAAGGTATCTTCACTGGTTGCTGGAGGAAAGGAACGCCAGGACAGTGTGTATAACGGGCTGAGGACGGTCCATTCCCTGGATGGGATCGTGCTCGTCCATGACGCAGCCCGCCCATTCATAAAAACAGAAATAATTCACAAACTTGTGGAGGCCGCAAGCAAGGATGGCGGGGCAATCGTGGCTGTTCCTGTTAAAGATACCATCAAGAAAGCGGAGAACAGCATGGTATCCGAAACAGTTGAACGTTCAAGCTTGTGGGCAGTCCAGACCCCCCAGGCATTCCGAGCATCCGTATTGCTTGAGGCGCATAACAAGGCAATAAGAGAGCAATTCATCGGTACAGATGAATCAAGCCTTGTCGAACGGATTCCGCATCGTGTCAGCATCATCGAAGGGGACTATGATAATATTAAGCTGACAACACCAGAAGATTTATATTTTGCACAAGCGATCCTGCGCAAGCGAAAAGAATCGAGTGTTTGAAAATAGATATAGACAGCCTAATTTTAAAAGGAGTTATTCATTATGTTTCGTATAGGACAAGGTTTTGATGTACATCAATTGACGGAGGGCAGGCCGCTGATCATTGGCGGAATCACGATTCCATATGAAAAAGGGCTTCTTGGCCACTCGGACGCTGATGTGCTTTTACATACAGTGGCTGATGCATGTCTTGGGGCAATCGGCGAAGGGGACATCGGCAGACATTTCCCGGACACTGATCCTGAATTCAAGGACGCTGATTCAGCCAAATTGCTTGAACATGTTTGGAAGATTGTTAAAGGTAAAGGGTACGAGCTTGTAAACATAGACTGTACGATCATCGCGCAGCAGCCTAAAATGGCACCGCATATCGAAGCGATGCGCGAAAGGATTGCAGGATTATTGGAAGGCACCCCTGACCAGGTGAATGTCAAGGCGACGACGACAGAAAAGCTCGGTTTCCCGGGACGGGGAGAAGGCATCGCCGCACAGGCGGTCGTTTTATTAAAAGAAACTCAGAAATAATAAGGTACTTCCGCTTTTATATTTGAAAATGATACAATAATGGACAGCTATATTAGAGGAGGATTCACTATGTCATCAGATATCCGGGTGCGTTACGCGCCGAGCCCGACTGGACATTTACATATCGGGAATGCCCGTACAGCCCTATTCAACTATCTATTCGCACGAAACAGAGGCGGAAAGTTCATCATCCGCATCGAAGATACAGATAAAAAACGCAATATCGAAGGCGGGGAACAAAGCCAGCTGAAGTATCTTAAATGGCTTGGAATCGACTGGGATGAGAGCGTCGATGTTGGCGGCGAATTTGGACCTTACCGCCAATCTGAGCGAAACCATATTTATGAGCAATACAATCAGGAGCTTCTGGAAAAAGGCCATGCCTATAAGTGCTACTGCACAGAGGAAGAGCTGGAAGCTGAGCGCGAGGAGCAGGCTGCACGCAACGAGACTCCTCATTATTCAGGACGCTGCCGCAACCTTACAGCTGAACAGAAGGAACAGTTTGAAAAAGAAGGACGCCAGCCGAGCCTTCGCTTCAAGGTGCCTGCAGGAAAGATCCTCAAGTTCGATGATATGGTAAAAGGCGACGTCAGCTTTGAATCAGACGGGATGGGTGACTTTGTTATCGTCAAGAAAGATGGCACACCAACCTATAACTATGCGGTTGTCGTCGATGACCATTTGATGAAGATTTCCCACGTTCTTCGCGGTGATGACCATATTTCCAATACGCCGAAGCAGCTTGTGATTTATGAAGCGCTTGGCTGGGAGCCTCCGGTGTTTGGCCATATGACATTAATCGTCAACGAAAGCCGCAAGAAGCTGAGCAAGCGTGACGAATCGATCATCCAGTTTATCGAGCAGTATGAAGAGCTCGGTTATCTGCCAGAAGCATTGTTCAACTTTATCACGCTGCTTGGATGGTCTCCAGCAGGTGAAGAGGAGATTTACTCAAAGAACGAATTCATTGAAATTTTCGATCCGGCAAGACTTTCAAAATCTCCTGCGCTATTTGACCAGCAGAAGCTTGCATGGATGAACAACCAATATATGAAAAAGGCTGATCTGGACCGTGTTGTCGAGCTGGCGCTGCCACACCTTGTCAAGGCTGGAAAAGTCAGTGAGAACCGTACAGAGGAAGAAGATGCCTGGGTTCGCGGCCTTATTTCCCTGTATCATGATAAGATGAGCTTCGGAGCGGAAATCGTCGAGATGTCTGATTTATTCTTCCGCGATGAGGTAAACTATGATGAAGATGCAAAAGAGGTTCTTGCAGGCGAGCAGGTTCCAGAAGTGCTGAATGCATTCCTTGCAGAGATCGAAAAGCTTGAAGAGTTCAAGGCGGATTCAATCAAGGCAGCGGTCAAAGCAGTACAAAAAGGAACAGGCCATAAAGGGCAGAAGCTTTTCATGCCAGTCCGCGCAGCTGCGACAGGCCAGACACATGGTCCGGACCTGATGCTTGCAATGGAACTGATCGGCAAAGAAAAAGTAAAGGAAAGAGTCCAGAAGCTTTTGGGCTAATAACTTTTCTAAGCTGTTTTAGTTAACAGAATTTCAAAAATGTAATATAGTAAGAGTAATTCTATATAACCAAAGTGTTGAAGAGGAAAAGTAGAAAGATGACGCTTATTAGAGAGAACCATCACCGGCTGAAAGTGGTTCAGGCCTCTCATTTTTTGAAATGCGCCTCGGAGTCCCTGTGCAAAAAGGCAAATTGCCTGAGTAGTACCGGGCGGGTCCTCCCGTTAACAGGTTCAAGTTGAGGCTATTGCTTGTTCAAAGGCGGCCTAAACAGAGTGGAACCGCGCATACAAGCGTCTCTGTCGTATACGACAGGGGCGCTTTTTTATATGTGTACTGGCAAGCAAGCTGGATAATGTGAATTTTAAAAATGAGGCAAAGCCACATAAACGAGGATTATATGCCTGAAAAGGCCGGAGCCGCATGGTTAGGGTCAGATAAATACACTATAGCCAGATGTCGGCTTTAAAGGTGCTCACTAATGAGCAAAAACCATAATAAATTTTAAAAGAAGGAGGATTTCACCATGTTTAAGATGATGAAGGAAGACATAGATGTTGTTTTTGATCAGGATCCTTCTGCCAGGAGTGTGCTGGAAGTGGTTTTGACATACGCAGGCCTGCATGCGATATGGTCCCATCGTTTGGCGCATGCTTTCTATAAGCGGAAGTTTTACTTTATCGCAAGGGCCATTTCGCAGATCAGCCGTTTTTTCACGGGGGTAGAAATCCATCCGGGAGCTAAGATTGGCAGACGTTTTTTCATCGACCATGGGATGGGGGTCGTCATTGGTGAAACGTGTGAGATCGGAGATAATGTGACCGTATTCCAGGGAGTGACCCTGGGCGGTACTGGCAAGGAAAAGGGCAAACGCCATCCGACTGTTAATGACAATGCTCTGATTGCGACCGGCGCGAAGGTTTTAGGTTCGATTACGATTGGGGAGAATTCTAAAGTGGGTGCTGGATCCGTTGTCCTGAAGGATGTGCCGCCGAACTCCACAGTTGTGGGCATTCCCGGCAAAATCGTCATCCAGGACGGCGTCAGGGTCAAAAAGGATTTCAATCATCGCGATTTGCCGGATCCGGTAGGGGATCGATGCAAGGAAATCGAGATGCAATTGGTTAAATTGAAAAAAGAACTTGATTTAGTCAGATTACAAGAAGAACTGGAAGCTGCGAAGCAAGGAAGGGGCATGGAAAATGGCAATTAAAATTTATAATACACTCACTCGAAACAAGGAAGAGTTTATCCCTTTAGAAGAGGGAAAAGTGAAAATGTATGTATGCGGTCCTACCGTCTATAATTATATTCACATTGGAAATGCCCGCCCGGCTATCGTTTTCGATACGGTCCGCCGCTATCTTGAGTTCCGCGGCTATGATGTACAATATGTTTCGAACTTTACCGATGTCGACGACAAACTGATCAAAGCAGCGAATGAACTTGGAGAAGACGTACCGACAATCGCTCAACGATTCATCGACGCTTATTTCGAGGATGTCCACGCATTGGGCTGCAAGAAAGCCGATGCACATCCACGGGTAACGGAAACGATGGATTTGATTATCGACTTTATCAGCGCGTTGATTGAAAAAGGCTTTGCCTATGAATCAGGCGGAGACGTGTACTACCGCACGAGGGAATTTAAAGAATACGGCAAGCTTTCACATCAATCCATTGAAGAGCTAAAGGTTGGAGCGAGGATCCAGGTTGGGGAAAAGAAACAGGATGCGCTTGACTTTGTGCTTTGGAAATCGGCTAAAGAAGGTGAGATTTCCTGGGATAGTCCTTGGGGCAAAGGCCGTCCAGGCTGGCATATTGAGTGCTCGGCGATGGCCCGCGAATACCTTGGAGATACGATCGATATCCATGCAGGAGGCCAGGATCTGGCATTCCCGCACCATGAAAATGAAATCGCCCAGTCAGAGGCATTAACAGGAAAGACGTTTGCCCGCTACTGGATGCATAATGGATATATCAATATTGATAATGAAAAGATGTCTAAGTCACTTGGCAATTTCGTGACGGTTCATGACATCATTAAGCAGGTTGATCCACAGATTTTAAGATTTTTCATGATTTCTGTCCATTACCGGAATCCAATCAACTACAGCCAGGAGCTGCTTGAAAAGACACAGGCCGCTTTCGAACGCCTGAAGACATCTTACCAAAATCTGAAGCACCGTATGGGAGCGAGCGCGAATCTTACCGATAACAACCAAGAATGGTTGGGTAAAATCGCCGGTCTTCGCGAGCAGTTCATCAATGATATGGATGATGACTTCAATACCGCAAACGGCGTATCAACCTTGTTTGAACTTTCTAAGCTTTCTAATCTGTACTTGATGGAGAAAAATACTTCCGAGGAAGTCATCCAAGCATTCATGAATGAATTCGAAACCTTGTTTGATGTACTTGGCCTGTCACTGAAGGATGAAGAGCTGCTTGATGAGGAGATCGAGGCGCTGATTGAAAAAAGAACACAGGCCCGCAAGGAAAGGAACTTCCAGCTTGCCGATGAAATCCGTGACCAGTTAAAGGAAATGAACATCATCATCGAGGACACTCCTCAGGGCATCAGATGGAAAAGAGGCTAAATGATGCTGCATTACGAACAAAAAATAGATGAAAAACAATTGAATAGCCTTGCGCTTGCTTATATGGGTGATGCCGTTTATGAACTGTATGTCCGGCATCACCTGCTGCAAAGCGGCAAGGTCCGGCCAAACAAGCTGCATAAAGAAGCAACTGCTTATGTGTCGGCGAAGTCGCAAGCGAAATACCTTCATAAGCTGATGGAGATGGACATGCTATCCGAAGCGGAGATCACGATTGTAAAAAGGGGCCGGAATGCGAAGTCAGGATCTGTCCCGAAAAACACCGATGTTCAAACATACCGTTACAGCACAGCCTTTGAGGCACTGATCGGTTATTTGTATCTGGCAGGTAATGAGAAACGGATAGAGGAACTGATTACCACAGTATTTGCACTTGCTGAAGAATAGATGGGAGGAAAGATTCCAGATGAGCCAGAAACAGCAACATAAACAGAGCCGGAACAATAGGCAAAAACCAGTTGATGACAATAAGCGGAAACCAGTGCGGAACAAGGCGCAAAGACAGGACGAAAAGCCAAATAATCGTCCAGCGAGAGGCAAGGACCAGAAACACGAAGCAAGACAGGACCGAAAACATGAGGCTGGACGCGATCGGAAACACGAGCCAAGACGTGACCAGAGGCAAGGGCAAAAACCTGATCAGGTTAGGGATCAAAATGAAAATCAGGATTATATCATCGGTAAAAATCCGGTAATCGAAGCGTTAAAATCAGAACGTGACATCAACAAAATCCTGATTGCTGAAGGCTCCCAGAGCGGACAGATGCAGCAGGTAATCGGAATGGCGAAGGAAGCCAATGTCATCGTCCAATTCGTCCCCAAAAAGAAAATCGATCAGCTGGCCGATGGCAACCACCAGGGTGTCATCGCACAGGTTGCAGCCTATGAATATGCGGAGATCGATGATTTGTTTGCTTTAGCAGAAAAGAAGAACGAGGCTCCTTTCTTCTTGCTTCTCGATGAAATTGAGGATCCCCACAATCTTGGCTCCATCATGAGGACAGCTGATGCATCAGGTGCGCACGGGATCATCATTCCCAAGCGGAGAGCGGTTGGGCTGACCGCGACAGTGGCAAAATTATCGACAGGCGCAATCGAATATATTCCGGTTGCGAGAGTCACGAATATGGCTCAGACCATCGATGAATTGAAAGAACGCGGTGTCTGGATAGCAGGCACGGATGCTTCGGCAAAGCAGGATTTCCGTCAAATTGATGGAACATTGCCTCTTGGCCTGGTGATCGGCAGCGAGGGTAAAGGTATGGGAAGGCTGATTAGGGACAAGTGTGATTTTCTTTTAAGTCTTCCAATGGTTGGACATGTCACTTCCTTGAATGCATCAGTGGCTGCGGCCCTCTTGATGTATGAAGTTCACCGCAAACGACAACCGCTAGGGGAATAGGAATGGATATCCTGCTTGTTGACGGCTACAATATCATCGGCGCATGGCCGGAGCTGGTCAGCTTGAAGAAGAGAGAGCTCTCTGCCGCCAGGGACCGGCTGGTTGAAATCATGGCAGAGTACCAGGCGTATACCGGCTATCGCGTCATCATTGTTTTTGACGCCCATTTTGTATCAGGAACACAAAAGAAGTATAAGAACTACAAAGTGGAAGTAATTTTTACAAAAGAAAATGAAACGGCGGATGAACGGATTGAAAGGCTGGCGATCGAACTCAGCAACCGTAAAACGCAGATCCATGTAGCCACCTCAGACTATACTGAGCAATGGGCCATTTTTGGACAGGGAGCACTAAGGAAGTCAGCAAGGGAGCTGCTTAACGAAACAAATTTAATTAGTAAAAAAATAGAAAAAAGTGTGAAAGTGATCCAGGAAAAAAAGCCTAGTGCCAAGATTCCGCTTACAAAAGAAGTGGCAGAAATTTTTGAAAAATGGCGCAGAGGAGAGCAATGACCTGTTGACGCCTTAAAAACGCCTGCTGTATAATATTTCTAACTGTATGTGCGGGCGGGGGGATCGAAATGAGTGCTGACATCGGGAATCGTTTAAATGACTCTTATTTATTGCTGGAAGATGAAGAAATTGTAGAAGCTGTACACAGAGGAGAAAGTGATGCACTTGATTTTCTGATTCACAAATACAGGAATTTTGTTCGGGCGAAAGCACGGTCATATTTCCTGATTGGAGCGGATAAAGAGGACATCGTGCAGGAAGGAATGATCGGCTTATATAAAGCGATCCGTGATTTCCGTGAGGACAAGCTGACATCATTCAAAGCATTTGCAGAACTGTGCATTACCCGTCAGATCATTACGGCCATCAAGACGGCCACAAGGCAAAAACACATCCCGCTTAACTCCTATGTTTCCCTGGACAAGCCGATTTATGATGAAGAATCGGACAGGACACTGATGGATGTTTTATCCGGAGCCAAAGTGATGGACCCCGAAGAATTATTTATTAATCAGGAAGAGTTTGACCAGATTGAAGTGAAAATGTCTGAGCTGCTGAGTGACCTTGAACGAAAAGTGCTCGCCTTATATTTGGACGGACAATCCTATCAGGAAATTTCGGAAGAGCTGAATCGCCATGTCAAGTCAATCGACAATGCACTTCAGCGCGTGAAGCGGAAACTTGAGAGGTATCTCGAGTTGAGAGAGCTGTCAGTGTAGGTTGAATTGCCGAAAAATAGGCACAAAACTGACTTTTTGTAGCTGGAATTATTAATTTTTCATTTGGATAATTGGCCAGCTCCAGCGCCTAGCCAGTTTTCATCCTCGAGACCGCTTCTTCGAATATCTTGCGAGAAGCGTTAGCTTTGAGCAGCTCGAGTCGCTTCGATCCGCCCAATGAAGTCAAAGAACGACTTCACCGGTCGGCCCTCCAGCGCTTGTCGGGGCTGAACAAGGCGCTTGCGCTTTTCTGTTATTGACACAAGCTATCAGCCGTGGTATCTTTTTAAAGATATAATAGATGGCGGTTTCATGCACCAGATTGGAATCAGCCTGTTGAAGCGGGTGTGAGTGTCAATGAACAACAAAGTGACTCTTGCTTGTCAGGAATGCGGTTCCCGCAATTATTCCACACCGAGCAACAAGCAAACGCAAACAGAACGGCTGGAGCTGAAAAAGTACTGCAGCAACTGCGGTGCCCATACAGTTCATAAGGAAACGAAATAAGGTTTTCAGATAGATCATCATATGGAATTCCGATAAGTTGGAGGTTACAAAATGCAGCGCATCACTAATTTTTTCAGTGAAGTTGGACGTGAAATGAGGAAGGTCAGCTGGCCTAGACGCAAAGAACTGACTCGCTATACGATTACGGTTCTGTCTACAGTCGCTTTTGCTGCTCTATTCTTCGCAGTGTTAGACCTTGGTATTTCTGAATTGATTCGCGTAATTCTTGAATAACCACTACTCACTCATGGTATAATGGAAAATATAAACGCAGGACAAGTTTAAAAGCCCGGATAACGGGTTTTTTATTTGCTTGAAAAATTCGCATTCAATGCCGGGGCTGCAGTTTACGCATGACGGTTACGCCGGGCGTCTGGAAATGGGGAGGGACGGACGAATTAGTCCTCGATGATGGAAAAGAATTGGTATGTAGTGCATACTTACTCAGGTTACGAGAACAAGGTAAAGACAAATCTTGAAAAGCGTGTTGAAACAATGGGCATGCAAGATAAGATTTTCCGGGTGATCGTACCTGAAGAAGAAGAAACAGATTTCAAAAATGGTAAAAAGAAAGTTGTTAAGAGAAAGACTTTCCCTGGTTATGTCCTGGTAGAATTGGTCATGACAGATGACTCCTGGTATGTTGTCCGCAACACTCCGGGTGTAACCGGATTCGTAGGATCTGCTGGTGCAGGTTCAAAACCAACTCCGTTATTGCCTGAAGAAGCAACATTCATCCTCAAGCGCATGGGTATGGTGGAGAAGAAGGTAGATATCAACTTCGAACTAGGTGAAACTGTCCAGGTCAGCGAAGGACCGTTCGCCAACTTCACAGGCACAATCGAAGAGATTGATAAAGACAAGGCGAAGCTTAAAGTTCTTGTCAATATGTTCGGCCGCGATACTCCGGTTGAACTTGAATTTTCGCAGATTGAAAAATTATAATCTTAAATAGCTTGAAATCAACTTTAAAAAGTGTTAATATTTCATAGGTCAGTATGTCTTGGACGATTGACAGATATATGTCAAGTTCTTTATTTCATATAAAGACTTTTAAAATGAGTGGGAGGGGAAAATCCCCTATTACCACATCACGGACTTTAAGGAGGTGTGTCTCGTGGCTAAAAAAGTAATTAAGATGGTTAAGTTGCAAATCCCTGCTGGTAAAGCCAATCCGGCACCACCAGTTGGACCTGCACTAGGTCAAGCCGGTGTTAATATCATGGGATTCTGTAAGGAGTTTAACGCTCGTACAGCTGATCAAGCTGGACTAATCATTCCGGTTGAAATCACGGTTTTTGAAGACCGTTCATTTACATTTATTACGAAAACTCCTCCTGCTGCAGTTCTTTTGAAGGTAGCAGCTGGAATCCAGTCTGGTTCTGGTGAACCAAACCGTAATAAAGTAGCAACAGTCAAGCGTGAGAAAGTACGTGAGATTGCTGAACAGAAAATGCCTGACCTTAACGCAGCTAGCGTTGAAGCAGCAATGCGCATGGTTGAAGGTACTGCACGCAGCATGGGAATCACTATCGAAGACTAATTTCTGCTGCAGAGGATGAATGGGTTGCGGAGCTGAATTAGATTTCACCCGCAACCTTTTGTCTGAAACGGCGCCTTTATGGCGCCTTCGCTTTTCGAGCTCTGGTGCTTTGTTAAAAAGCACCTCCGCTTTTCGTTGTCTAGCTGCGGCGCCTAGCCCCTCGACCGCTTCGGTCCGCCCGTTGAAGTCAAAGAACGACTTCATCGGTCGGCCCTCCAGCGCCTGTCGGGGCTGGACGAGGCGCCTCCGCTTTTCATCGTGGGAGGTTATTCCGTTAAAACCACAATACAGGAGGAAATAAAAATGGCTAAAAAAGGTAAAAAGTATCTTGAAGCTGCTAAGCTTGTAGATCGCTCTCAAGCATATACAGCTGCTGAAGCAATTGAGCTTGCTAAAAAGACAAGCACAGTTAAATTTGACGCTACAGTTGAAGCTGCTTTCCGTCTGGGCGTAGACCCTAAGAAAGCTGACCAGCAAATCCGTGGAGCAGTTGTGCTTCCAAACGGAACTGGTAAAACTCAACGTGTCCTAGTATTCGCTAAAGGCGAAAAGTTAAAAGAAGCAGAAGCTGCGGGCGCAGACTATGTTGGCGATTCAGAATACATCAACAAGATCCAGCAAGGCTGGTTTGAATTCGATGTAATCGTTGCTACACCTGACATGATGGGTGAAGTTGGTAAGCTTGGTCGCGTATTGGGACCTAAAGGCTTAATGCCAAACCCTAAGACTGGCACAGTTACTTTTGATGTAACGAAAGCAGTTAACGAAATCAAGGCTGGTAAAGTAGAATACCGCGTTGACAAGTCTGGTAACATCCATGTACCTATCGGAAAAGTTTCTTTCGAAGACAACAAGCTTGTTGAAAACTTCAACACAATCTTCGAAACTATGATGAAGGTTAAGCCAGCTGCAGCAAAAGGAACTTACATGAAGAACGTTACGATCTCTACTACAATGGGACCTGGCGTTAAAGTAGATCCTTCAACTGTAAAATAATAGTATTTGACAATCAACGAAGGATTGGATATAATTCTTCTTGTTGTGAAAATAAAATAACATTTGTACCGCAGACAGCAGGGGCATAATGCTTAATAACCTGCCGAGGTCATACGATAGAGCAACACTACTTGCTATTGTATACTTCCTCCGTGTCTGTCCAGATACGGAGGTTTTTATTTGATCGGTATAAATGCAAAAATCTACAGGAGGTGTAAGGATGAGCAAAATCATCGAAGTGAAAAAGCAAATCGTTGACGAGATTGCTGGCAAACTAAAAGAAAGCAAATCAACAATCGTTGTTGATTACCGCGGACTTACAGTTTCTGAAGTAACTGAACTTCGTAAAGAGCTTCGTGAAGCTGGCGTAGAATTCAAAGTTTACAAAAACTCTATGACACGCCGTGCTGCTGAAGCTGCTGAACTTGCTGACTTGAACACATCTTTAACTGGTCCTAACGCAATCGCGTTCAGTACTGAAGATGTAGTTGCACCAGCGAAGATTCTTAACGAATTCGCTAAGAAGCACGAAGCCCTTGAAATCAAAGCGGGCGTAGTTGAAGGCAACATCGTTACAGTAGAAGAAATCAAGGCACTTGCAGACCTGCCGTCTCGCGAAGGTCTACTTTCTATGCTACTCAGCGTACTTCAAGCTCCAATCCGCAATCTTGCTCTTGCTGCAAAAGCTGTTGCAGAACAGAAAGAAGAGCAAGGCGCGTAAGCTAAGAATAATCACCGTTTAACAATAAAAAACTAACCTATTAGGAGGAAACAAATCATGACTCAAGAACAAATCATTGAAGCAGTTAAAAATATGACTGTTTTAGAACTTAACGATCTAGTAAAAGCAATCGAAGAAGAATTCGGCGTAACTGCTGCTGCACCAGTAGCAATGATGGGTGGAGCTGCTGCTGGCGGCGCTGCTGAAGAAAAGACTGAGTTTGACGTAGTTCTTGCTTCTGCTGGCGACCAGAAGATCAAGGTTATCAAAGTTGTTCGTGAAATCACTGGTCTTGGACTTAAAGAAGCGAAAGAAGTTGTTGACAACGCTCCTAAAGCTCTTAAAGAAGGCGTTTCTAAAGAAGAAGCTGAAGAAATCAAAGCTAAGCTTGAAGAAGTTGGAGCTAACGTCGAAGTTAAGTAATCAACCTTACAATAAAAAGCTCGCTGCTAAAGCGGGCTTTTTTTTCGCTTTATTAGTTTCAAATTTTGCTTTTTAAGATTTAAAAGTTTATAATACCGCAGTAGCAATGCAATCCGCGATCGCATTCTTCAAATGAATCCCCGTGGAGGTGAGAGATTTTGACTGAACATTATTACTCCCGCAAACCCAGTACTGACAGCAGTCCGGTAAAATGGCAAAGCGAATTGAAGGGGAATAGCTTCCGCTTCAAAACAGACAGTGGTGTTTTTTCGAAAAAGGAAGTCGATTTTGGGTCAAGGCTGTTGATCGACACGTTCGAATTGAATAAAGCTGATGGATTGATTCTTGATGTTGGGTGCGGCTATGGGCCGATTGGTCTTTCGCTAGCAAAGGCTTATCCTGATGCAATGATCCACATGGTGGATGTCAATGAAAGGGCGATTATGCTTGCTGAAGAAAATGCGTCCGAAAATAAAGTGAACAATGTGAGAATCTATGAAAGTGACCGGCTGACTGGAGTGGAGGAAAAAGGATTCAATGCAATCCTTACGAATCCGCCGATCCGTGCCGGGAAAAAGATTGTGCATGATATTTTCGAACAAAGTTTCCTTCATTTAGCTGAAGGCGGAGAGCTTTGGGTGGTCATCCAGAAGAAGCAGGGTGCACCGTCCGCGATGGATAAAATGAAAGAGCTTTTTGGCGAAGTAGATATTGCGGCTAAAAATAAAGGATACTTTATTCTCAAATCTGTTAAATGTTGACGTGAGAAAACCGCTATGTTAATATTATAAAATGCCAATATATTAGTTTCCTTTTCAATTGCTATTTTCAACGAAAGTTGTATAATTTTGGGCATTAAGGGAAAACTAACAAAATAATTGTTCGTTGCAGGAAATGTGGTTTTTAGGTGAAAACCCTTTTTCTTTTTGTCTTTTGAAATGGAGGAAACTTCATGGACAAGACAGGGATAGATGAATAATAACGCTTGATTTGAGGGGTGAATCAGTTGACAGGTCAACTAGTTCAGTATGGACGACACCGCCAACGTAGAAGTTATGCTCGCATCAGTGAAGTTTTGGAATTGCCGAATTTGATTGAAATTCAAACCTCTTCCTATCAGTGGTTTCTTGATGAGGGCCTCCGTGAAATGTTCCAGGACATTTCACCGATTGAAGACTTTACTGGTAACTTATCGTTAGAGTTTATCGATTACAGTCTTGGCGAACCGAAATATCCAGTGGAAGAATCAAAAGAAAGAGACGTCACTTACTCTGCACCATTGCGAGTAAAGGTCCGCCTTGTGAATAAGGAAACAGGTGAAGTAAAGGACCAGGATGTCTTCATGGGCGATTTCCCGCTTATGACAGAAACTGGCACGTTTGTAATTAACGGTGCTGAAAGGGTTATCGTTTCCCAGTTAGTGCGTTCACCAAGTGTATACTACAGTGGAAAACTTGATAAGAACGGAAAGAAAGGGTTCACTGCGACCGTTATTCCGAACCGAGGCGCCTGGTTAGAGTATGAAACAGATGCCAAGGATGTTGTATATGTAAGGATCGATCGTACGAGGAAGCTCCCTGTTACGGTTCTTTTGCGTGCATTAGGGTTCGGTTCTGATCAAGAAATCATTGATCTGATCGGTGATAACGAATATATCCGTAATACTCTTGAAAAAGACAATACGGAAAGCACGGAAAAAGCGCTTTTGGAAATTTACGAGCGTCTCCGTCCTGGCGAACCGCCTACAGTTGACAACGCAAAAAGCTTGCTGGTTTCAAGATTCTTTGATCCAAAGCGCTATGACCTTGCAAATGTAGGGCGTTATAAAATCAACAAAAAGCTTCATATTAAAAACCGTTTATTCGGGCAAAAGCTTGCAGAAACATTAGTAGATCCTGAAACAGGAGAAATTATTGCAGAAAAAGGAGTCACTTTAGACCGCCGAACTCTGGATAAGATCATTCCTGCGCTGGAAAAGGATGTTGGCTTCAAGAATTTCAGCCCTTACGGCGGCGTGGTTGAAGAGGATGTAACTTTACAAAGCATTAAGATCTATGCTCCGAACGATGAGGGCGAAAAAGAAATCAATGTTTTAGGTAATGCCTATGTCCCTGAACCGATCAAAAACATCACGCCTGCTGATATCATTGCATCCATCAGCTACTTCTTTAACTTGCTGCATGGTGTTGGCGACACAGATGACATCGACCATTTAGGAAACAGACGTCTTCGTTCTGTAGGTGAGCTGTTGCAGAACCAATTCCGTATTGGTTTGTCAAGAATGGAGCGTGTAGTCCGTGAAAGAATGTCCATCCAGGACACAAATACGATTACACCACAGCAATTAATCAATATCCGCCCGGTCATTGCGTCCATTAAAGAGTTCTTTGGAAGCTCCCAGCTTTCACAGTTCATGGACCAGACGAACCCGCTGGCTGAATTAACACATAAAAGGCGTCTATCCGCATTGGGACCTGGTGGTCTTACACGTGAACGCGCTGGCTTCGAAGTGCGTGACGTTCACTATTCCCACTACGGACGTATGTGCCCGATTGAAACGCCTGAAGGTCCAAACATCGGTTTGATCAACTCCCTTTCAAGCTTCGCGAAGGTAAACCGTTTCGGATTCATCGAGACACCATACCGCCGTGTAGACCCTGAAACAGGAAAAGTGACAAGCCATTTCGATTACTTAACAGCTGATGAAGAAGATAACTACGTAGTTGCACAGGCGAATGCACGGCTTTCTGATGACGGTTCATTCGTTGACGACGAGGTTATTGCGCGTTTCCGCGGTGAAAACACTGTTGTTAAGCGTGACCGCGTCGATTATATGGATGTATCACCTAAGCAGGTTGTATCCGCAGCGACCGCGTGTATCCCGTTCTTGGAAAACGATGACTCCAACCGTGCCTTGATGGGTGCGAACATGCAGCGTCAGGCTGTTCCATTGATGCAGCCTGAAGCACCAAGAGTCGGAACTGGAATGGAACACGTTTCTGCCAAAGATTCCGGTGCTGCAGTTATCTGTAAGCATGAAGGAATCGTCGAGCATGTTGAAGCGCGTGAAGTCTGGGTGCGCCGTGTCAAAGAAGTAGACGGACAGGAAGTCAAGGGTGACCTTGATAAGTACCGTATGCTGAAGTTCATCCGTTCCAACCAGGGTACATGCTACAACCAGCGCCCTATCGTAAGCGCTGGCGACCGTGTAACAAAGGGTGAAATCCTTGCTGATGGCCCTTCTATGGAAGCTGGAGAACTTGCACTTGGCCGTAACGTTCTTGTCGGCTTCATGACTTGGAACGGTTATAACTACGAGGATGCGATCATCATGAGTGAGCGCCTCGTTAAGGATGATGTTTATACATCAATCCATATAGAAGAATATGAGTCAGAGTCCCGCGATACGAAGCTTGGACCTGAAGAAATCACACGTGATATCCCGAACGTCGGGGAAGATGCATTAAGAAACCTTGACGAGCGCGGAATCATCCGTGTAGGCGCCGAAGTGAAAGATGGAGATCTTCTCGTAGGTAAGGTAACACCTAAAGGGGTTACGGAATTGACTGCAGAGGAACGTCTCTTGCACGCGATCTTCGGTGAAAAAGCAAGGGAAGTCCGCGATACTTCATTGCGTGTTCCACATGGCGGCGGCGGGATTGTCCTTGACGTCAAAGTGTTCAACCGTGAAGATGGCGACGAGCTTCCTCCTGGCGTTAACCAGCTTGTCCGTGCTTACATCGTACAGAAGCGTAAAATTTCTGAAGGTGACAAAATGGCAGGACGCCACGGTAACAAAGGGGTTATCTCTAAAATCCTTCCGGAAGAGGATATGCCTTTCTTACCGGATGGAACACCAGTCGATATCATGCTTAACCCACTAGGGGTACCATCGCGTATGAACATCGGTCAGGTTCTTGAACTTCACCTTGGTATGGCTGCGCGCTACCTTGGAATTCATGTAGCTTCTCCGGTATTTGACGGTGCCACTGAAGAAGATGTATGGTCAACGATCCAGGAAGCGGGTATGGCTCGGGATGCGAAAACAGTCCTATATGATGGCCGTACAGGTGAACCATTCGATAACCGTGTATCAGTCGGTGTCATGTATATGATCAAGCTTGCTCACATGGTAGACGATAAGCTTCATGCTCGTTCTACTGGACCATACTCACTTGTTACGCAGCAGCCGCTTGGCGGTAAAGCCCAGTTCGGCGGACAGCGTTTCGGGGAGATGGAAGTTTGGGCGCTTGAAGCATACGGCGCTGCTTACACATTGCAGGAAATCTTAACTGTCAAGTCCGATGATGTTGTTGGACGTGTGAAAACATATGAAGCAATTGTAAAAGGTGAAAACGTACCAGAACCAGGCGTTCCGGAATCCTTCAAAGTATTGATGAAAGAACTCCAGAGTCTTGGTATGGACGTGAAGATCCTGTCAGGCGATGAAAAAGAGATCGAAATGCGCGATTTTGATGATGAAGAAGAATTGCAGCATGCAGAAACATTGACAATTGCTCCTGAAGCAGAAGAAATGGATTCTGAAAAAGTAGGAATGAAAGAATAGGTCCATCTAATTGGCACACGTGAACAAACAGTTGAATAACAGTATTGTCCACGTGTGTTCCTTTTTGTGGCCCATAAGGGTAAAACCCTAGATTAAAAGGGAGGTAGGCCCCTTGCTAGATGTTAATAATTTTGAGTACATGAAAATTGGCCTTGCTTCACCAGACAAGATCCGTTCATGGTCTTTCGGTGAAGTTAAAAAGCCGGAAACAATCAACTATCGTACTTTAAAACCAGAAAAAGACGGCTTATTCTGTGAGCGTATCTTCGGACCGACGAAAGACTGGGAATGTCACTGCGGAAAGTACAAGAGAGTCCGCTACAAAGGCGTGGTCTGTGACCGATGCGGAGTTGAAGTCACACGCGCAAAGGTCCGTCGTGAAAGAATGGGACACATTGAGCTTGCAGCTCCTGTATCTCACATTTGGTATTTCAAAGGAATTCCTAGCCGCATGGGGCTAGTCCTTGACATGTCTCCGCGCGCGCTTGAAGAAGTTATTTACTTTGCTTCTTATGTGGTAACGGAAACTGGCGACACTGCTCTTGAAAAGAAGCAATTGTTGTCAGAGAAAGAATACCGTGCTTACCGCGAAAAATACGGAAACAAGTTCCAGGCTGCCATGGGAGCTGAAGCGATTAAAAAGCTGCTTTCTGACCTCGACCTTGACAAAGAAGCAGACATGCTGAAGGAAGAATTAAGAACAGCACAGGGCCAGCGTCGTACTCGTGCGATCAAGCGTCTTGAGGTTGTAGAAGCATTCCGTGGGTCAGGCAATGAGCCATCATGGATGATTCTAGATGTACTTCCAGTCATCCCGCCGGAATTGCGCCCGATGGTACAGCTTGACGGTGGACGTTTCGCAACTTCCGACCTGAATGACCTTTACCGCCGAGTAATCAACCGCAACAACCGTCTTAAGCGTCTTCTTGACCTTGGTGCACCTAGCATCATCGTCCAGAACGAAAAGCGTATGCTTCAGGAAGCTGTTGACGCGTTGATCGATAACGGCCGCCGCGGTCGTCCAGTAACTGGACCAGGTAACCGTCCATTGAAGTCCCTTTCTCATATGCTGAAAGGTAAGCAAGGTCGTTTCCGTCAAAACCTTCTTGGGAAGCGTGTTGACTACTCAGGCCGTTCTGTTATCGTCGTAGGTCCAAACCTGCATATGTACCAGTGCGGACTGCCGAAAGAAATGGCTCTTGAGCTATTCAAGCCGTTCGTCATGAAAGAACTTGTACAAAAGGGCTTAGCCCATAACATAAAGTCTGCCAAACGCAAAATCGAGCGCGTACAGCCGGAAGTCTGGGATGTGCTTGAAGATGTCATCAAGGAGCACCCTGTATTGCTGAACCGTGCCCCGACTCTTCACAGACTTGGAATCCAGGCGTTCGAGCCAACATTGGTCGAAGGACGCGCAATCCGTCTTCACCCGCTTGTATGTACAGCTTACAACGCTGACTTCGATGGTGACCAGATGGCGGTTCACGTTCCACTTTCTGCAGAAGCACAGGCAGAAGCACGCCTATTGATGCTTGCTGCTCAGAACATCCTGAACCCTAAGGATGGAAAACCGGTTGTTACTCCTTCACAGGATATGGTTTTAGGTAACTATTACCTGACTCTGGAAAGAGAAGGTGCTGTCGGTGAAGGTATGGTCTTTAAAGATGCGAACGAAGCATTGATCGCATACCAGAATGGCTATGTACACCTTCATACTCGTATTGCAGTTGCCGCTTCATCACTGGGCAACCAGACATTTACAGAAAAGCAAAATGGCCAACTCTTGGTTACGACAGTCGGAAAATTGATTTTCAATGAAATCCTTCCGGCATCATTCCCTTACATCAATGAGCCTTCTAAGCAAAATCTCGAAGAGGAAACTCCTGAGAAGTACTTTGTAGAAAAAGGTGCTGATGTAAAGGAAGTCATAAAGTCAATGCCATTGGTGGATCCGTTCAAGAAGAAAATTCTTGGAAACATCATTGCTGAAGTGTTCAAGAAGTTCAAAATCACTGAGACATCAAAAATGCTTGACCGTATGAAGGGACTAGGCTTCACATACTCGACTAAAGCGGGTATTACGGTTGGTGTGGCAGATATCGTGGTTCTTAAAGAGAAGCAGGAAATCATTTCAGAAGCACAGACTAAGGTAGATAATGTTCTTAAGCAGTTCAGACGCGG
The DNA here is from genome assembly GCF_014856545.2 of Mesobacillus jeotgali. Lineage (NCBI taxonomy): Bacteria > Bacillati > Bacillota > Bacilli > Caryophanales > Bacillaceae > Mesobacillus > Mesobacillus jeotgali. The sequence continues at coordinate 131,067 of NZ_CP109811.1, forward strand.
TTTGATTACCGAGGATGAGCGTTATGATCGCGTTATTTCCATCTGGAGCCAGGCGAAGGATAATATCCAGGCTAAGCTGATGAAATCACTAGATAACTCAAACCCAATCTTCATGATGAGTGACTCTGGTGCCCGTGGTAACGCGTCTAACTTCACGCAGCTTGCTGGTATGCGTGGTCTGATGGCCAACCCGGCTGGACGTATCATCGAGTTGCCGATCAAGTCAAGTTTCCGTGAAGGTCTGACAGTATTGGAGTACTTCATCTCCACTCACGGTGCACGTAAAGGTCTTGCCGATACAGCACTTAAGACAGCTGACTCAGGTTACCTGACTCGCCGTCTTGTAGACGTAGCACAGGATGTCATCGTTCGTGAAGACGATTGTGGTACAGATAGAGGCTTGTTTATCAAATCGCTTAAAGATGGTACTGAAGTAATCGAACCACTGGAAGAGCGTCTGATCGGCCGCTATGCAAGAAAGGCTATCAAGCATCCTGAAACTAAGGCTGTGATTGTACCTGAAAACGGATTGATCACAGAAGACTTGGCTGTTGAAGTAACTGAAGCTGGAATCGAGGAAGTGTGGATTCGTTCTGCATTTACATGTAATACACGCCACGGTGTATGTAAGAAGTGTTACGGTCGCAACCTTGCGACTGGCCAGGAAGTCGAAGTTGGCGAAGCAGTCGGTATCATCGCTGCCCAGTCAATCGGTGAGCCAGGTACACAGCTTACAATGCGTACATTCCACACAGGCGGTGTTGCAGGAGACGATATCACACAAGGTCTTCCGCGTATCCAGGAATTGTTTGAAGCACGTAATCCTAAAGGGCAGGCTGTCATCTCTGAATTGGAAGGTGTCGTAGTCGGCATCAACGAAGGAAAAGATCGTCAGCAGGAAATCGTCATTCAGGGTGAAATCGAAAGCCGCACATACAATGCGCCATATACAGCACGCCTAAAGGTTGCTATAAATGATCATGTAGAACGCGGTCAAGAACTCACAGAAGGTTCGATCGACCCTAAGGAACTTTTAAGAGTCAAAGACGTTCAATCCGTGCAGGAATACTTATTGAAAGAAGTTCAAAAAGTATACCGTATGCAGGGTGTTGAAATCGGCGACAAGCACGTAGAAGTAATGGTGCGCCAGATGATGCGCAAGATCAGGGTTATCGACGCAGGTGAAACAGATGTACTGCCAGGCACATTGCTTGAAATCCATCAGTTCACTGACGCTAACCGCAAAGCACTTCTTGAAGGAAAAATGCCGGCAACAGGACGTCCAGTACTGCTTGGTATCACAAAAGCATCACTTGAGACGGATTCATTCCTGTCTGCAGCATCCTTCCAGGAAACAACGAGAGTGCTTACTGATGCAGCGATCAAAGGCAAGCGCGATGAGCTTCTCGGCCTGAAAGAAAATGTCATCATCGGTAAACTTGTTCCTGCTGGAACTGGTATGCAGCGCTACAGAAGAGCTGAACCAATTTCTATGGAAGAAGAAAATGCTGAAGATGCCATCACTGTAGAATAAAATAAAGAGCGCGGCGCTCTCTGCTACGGCAGAAAGTGCCGCCTTTTTAAAGATAAAAAAAGAGTATTTCTATGAATAAACCGATACTCTAGCGAAAAAAGTTTTCTAATGTTGTTGACATCCCTTGCGCTAGATGTTAATATTTCAAAGGTGCTCCTATTTACCGGTTACTTTGGAGGATATCATGTCTTATGAAAAAGTAGCTCAGGCTAAAAAGATTATAGTAGGATCAAAGCAAACAGTGAAAGCACTGAAGGCTGGCGAAGTAATCGAACTGGTCATTGCGAAGGATGCTGACATGAAAGTGACAGCGAATCTATTGCAGACTGCCAGTGAAATGAACACCGCCATCACCTATGTCGACTCTATGAAAAAATTAGGGAAGGCATGCGGGATTGCCGTAGGAGCTTCAGCTGTAGCGATAACCAAGTAAAAACTGTTTTTGCAGTGGACTGCAAGAACTTTGTTTTTTGTAAAAAAATGAACCACCTGGATGTGTGGGCTTACACAAAATGTGAAGGGAGGAAAATGATCATGCCTACAATTAACCAATTAGTGCGCAAGCCACGTAGCTCAAAAGAGGAGAAGTCAAAATCTCCGGCGCTAAATAAAGGTTACAACAGCTTCAAAAAAGCACAAACTAACGTTTCATCTCCACAAAAGCGTGGTGTATGTACTCGTGTTGGTACTATGACTCCGAAGAAGCCGAACTCAGCGTTGCGTAAATACGCTCGTGTACGTTTGACTAACGGAATTGAGGTAACAGCTTATATCCCTGGTATCGGGCACAACCTTCAAGAACACAGCGTTGTTCTTATCCGTGGAGGACGTGTAAAAGACTTACCGGGTGTACGTTACCACATCGTTCGTGGTGCTCTTGATACTGCTGGTGTTAACAACCGTATGCAGGGCCGTTCTAAGTACGGTACTAAGAGACCAAAAGCAGCTAAGAAATAATAACCAAAACTATTAACCCTTTTTGAAAGGAGGAAATTACATGCCACGTAAAGGTCCAGTTGCAAAGAGAGACGTATTGCCGGATCCGATTTACAACTCAAAGCTTATCACTCGCTTGATCAACAAAATGATGATCGATGGTAAGAGAGGTAAATCACAAAAGATCCTTTATTCAGCTTTTGATATCATTCGTGAGCGTTCAGGCAAAGAGCCAATCGAAGTATTCGACGCAGCTCTTAAGAACATCATGCCTGTTCTAGAAGTAAAAGCACGCCGTGTAGGTGGAGCTAACTACCAAGTACCAGTTGAGGTGCGCGCAGATCGCCGTACAACACTTGGTCTTCGTTGGTTGGTGAACTACTCACGTCTTCGTGGGGAAAAGACAATGGAAGAGCGTCTTGCTAACGAAATTCTTGACGCTGCTAACAACACTGGTGCTTCTGTTAAGAAGCGCGAGGATACACACAAAATGGCGGAAGCAAACAAAGCATTCGCTCACTATCGTTGGTAATCTTACCTTCAATCTAAAAACACTCATACTAGGAAGGAGAAAGACCAAATGGCAAGAGAGTTCTCCTTAGAAAAAACTCGTAATATTGGAATCATGGCTCATATTGATGCTGGTAAAACAACAACAACTGAGCGTGTTCTTTATTATACTGGCCGTATTCACAAGATCGGCGAAACACATGAAGGTGCTTCTCAGATGGACTGGATGGAGCAGGAACAAGAGCGTGGAATCACGATCACTTCTGCTGCAACAACAGCTTCTTGGAAAGAACACCGCGTTAACATCATCGATACACCAGGACACGTAGACTTCACTGTTGAAGTTGAACGTTCTCTTCGTGTACTTGATGGTGCAGTAGCAGTACTTGACGCACAGTCAGGTGTTGAGCCTCAAACTGAAACAGTTTGGCGCCAGGCTACTACTTATGGAGTTCCACGTGTAGTATTCGTTAACAAAATGGATAAGTTAGGCGCGGACTTCTTGTACTCAGTATCAACTATTCATGATCGTCTTCAAGCTAACGCTCACCCGATCCAACTTCCGATCGGTGCTGAAGATGAGTTCGAAGCAATCATCGACTTAGTTGAAATGAGAGCAATCTTCTATGGTAATGACCTTGGAACAGAAATCACTGTTGGGGAAATTCCTGAAGAATATATGGCTCAAGCAGAAGAATACCGCGAAAAGTTAGTTGAAGCGGTAGCTGAGCTTGACGAAGAATTAATGGAAAAATACCTAGGCGGAGAAGAGCTTACAGTCGAAGAGATCAAAGCTGCGATCCGTAAAGGTACAACAAATGTTGAATTCTACCCAGTTATCTGTGGTTCAGCATTCAAAAACAAAGGTGTTCAGCTAATGCTTGACGCTGTTATCGACTACCTTCCATCTCCACTAGATGTACCTGCGATCCAGGGCCATCTTCCGGATACTGAAGAAGTGGTTGAGCGTCACTCTGACGACAACGAGCCGTTCTCTGCTCTTGCGTTCAAAGTTATGACTGACCCTTATGTTGGTAAATTAACATTCTTCCGCGTTTACTCCGGAACTCTTGATTCTGGTTCTTATGTCCAGAACTCGACTAAAGGAAAGCGCGAGCGTATCGGACGTATCCTTCAGATGCACGCGAACAGCCGTCAGGAAATCTCAACGGTTTACGCTGGTGACATCGCTGCAGCTGTAGGTTTGAAAGATACAACTACTGGTGACACTCTATGTGATGAAAAGTCTCTAGTTATTCTTGAATCCATGCAGTTCCCAGAGCCTGTAATCCAGTTATCAGTTGAGCCTAAGTCAAAAGCTGACCAGGACAAGATGACAACTGCATTGCAAAAGCTTCAAGAAGAAGATCCTACATTCCGCGCACACACTGACCAGGAAACTGGACAGGTTATCATCGCAGGAATGGGTGAACTTCACCTTGACATCATCGTTGACCGTATGAAGCGTGAATTTAAAGTGGAAGCAAACGTTGGTGCACCTCAGGTTGCATACCGTGAAACTTTCCGCGAATCAGCTAACGTTGAAGGTAAATTCGCTCGTCAATCCGGTGGACGTGGTCAATACGGACACGTTTGGATCGAGTTCTCTCCAAACGAAGAAGGAAAAGGCTTCGAATTCGAGAACGGTATCGTCGGTGGTGTAGTTCCACGTGAATACATCCCAGCGGTTCAAGCTGGTCTTGAAGACGCTCTAGATCGCGGAGTTCTTGCAGGATATCCAATCGTAGACATCAAGGCAAGACTGTTTGACGGTTCTTACCACGATGTTGACTCCTCTGAAATGGCGTTTAAAATCGCTGCTTCAATGGCACTTAAGAATGCTGCTTCCAAGTGTAAGCCAGTTATCCTTGAGCCTGTCATGAGGGTTGAAGTTGTTATCCCTGAAGAATATCTTGGAGATATCATGGGTATGATCACTGCTCGTCGCGGACGCGTCGAAGGTATGGATGCTCGTGGTAACGCACAAGTAGTTCGTGCGATGGTTCCACTATCAGAAATGTTCGGTTATGCAACTGCTCTTCGTTCAAGCACACAAGGACGCGGTGTATTCTCAATGCACTTCGACCACTACGAAGAAGTTCCTAAATCTGTTTCTGAAGAAATCATCAAAAAAAATAAAGGTGAATAATTGATTTTCACCTATTAATCAAGTATAACTACTAATGTAAGCATAACGCTGTGGAATAGGGGAACCTATTTCACGGCACATTAAAATATACTTAATTTTCATATACTAAAGGAGGATTTTTCTAATGGGAAAAGCTAAATTCGATCGTTCTAAGCCACACGTTAACATTGGTACAATTGGTCACGTTGACCATGGTAAAACTACTCTAACAGCTGCTATCACAACTGTTCTTTCAAAAGCAGGCGGCGGTGAAGCACGCGGTTACGACCAAATCGACGCTGCTCCAGAAGAGCGTGAGCGTGGAATCACAATCTCAACTGCACACGTTGAGTACGAAACACCAAACCGTCACTATGCACACGTTGACTGCCCAGGACACGCTGACTATGTTAAGAACATGATCACTGGTGCTGCTCAAATGGACGGCGGTATCCTAGTAGTATCTGCTGCTGACGGCCCAATGCCACAAACTCGTGAGCACATCCTTCTTTCTCGTCAGGTAGGCGTACCTTACCTTGTTGTATTCATGAACAAGTGTGACATGGTTGACGACGAAGAACTTCTTGAACTAGTAGAAATGGAAGTACGTGACCTTCTTTCTGAGTACGACTTCCCTGGCGATGACATCCCAGTTATCAAAGGTTCTGCTCTTAAAGCTCTTGAAGGAGCTCCAGAATGGGAAGAAAAAATCAACGAGCTTATGGCTGCAGTTGATGAGTACATCCCAACACCAACACGTGACACTGACAAGCCATTCATGATGCCTGTTGAGGACGTATTCTCAATCACTGGCCGTGGAACAGTTGCTACTGGTCGTGTTGAGCGTGGACAAGTTAAAGTCGGTGACGTAATCGAAATCATCGGTCTTACTGAAGAGCCAAAATCAACTACTGTAACAGGTGTTGAAATGTTCCGTAAGCTTCTTGACTATGCTGAAGCTGGAGACAACATCGGTGCACTTCTTCGTGGTGTAGCTCGTGAAGATATCCAACGTGGTCAAGTACTTGCTAAGCCAGGTTCTGTTAAGCCACACACAAAGTTCACTGCTGAAGTATACGTTCTTTCAAAAGAAGAAGGTGGACGTCACACTCCATTCTTCACAAACTACCGTCCACAGTTCTACTTCCGTACAACTGATGTAACTGGTATTTGTAACCTTCCTGAAGGCGTAGAAATGGTTATGCCTGGTGACAACATCGAAATGACTGTTGAACTAATCGCTCCAATCGCTATCGAAGAAGGAACTAAGTTCTCAATTCGTGAAGGCGGCCGTACTGTAGGCGCTGGCGTTGTAGCTTCTATCCAAGAGTAATTTTTAATAGAAACAATGAAGCAGCTGGATGACGATCCAGCTGCTTTTTTATATTTTCATGTGGTTTAGGACCTCAAAAAATTAATCAAGAATTTCATGTTTCTTCTATATTATAAATATGCCAATCTCCGGGATGGGTTAGAAACAGGAAAGCGGTAAAAACTAAAGCGCTGCATTACCCGAAAATGGAAGACGTAATTGAAACGGAAATCTAAAGCCTTGCATTGCCCGAAAGGAGCACATAAAAGAGAAAACGGTAAAAGCAGAAGCATTTCATTGCCCGAAAATGGAGCATGAAAGAGAAAACGGTAAAAGAAGAAGCATTTCATTGCCCGAAAATGGAGCATGAAAGAGAGAACGGTAAAAGCAAAAGCAATTCTTTGCCCGAAAATGGAGCATAAAAGAGAAAACGGTAAAAGCAGAAGCTTGTTGCCCGAAGAAGGATCACCGAAATCAAAAAGGTAAAAGCAGAATCGCTGCCTTGCCTGTAATGAGTTAATAATAAATAATCCTCAAGTAAAACAACTTTAATAATTTCTTATGCTCTTCTATAACTCCACAGGAATTATTTTCTCCGCGTCCAAATAGTTAGAAATCTCTTTCCCTACTTGTAAAATATCAATGCGCCCGCTATAATAGTAAAAGTGTGTTAAACATAATTAAAAAGCGGAATACTTCTTGCATTTGGGTTATGTTTTATGTATAATAGACAATGTTGGTCTTTGACTGCGATGATGCGAAAGGTTGCTGACACACCCGGCCGCTTTGCCATGGCGAGTGTGTGGGAAATTTTCGCGGAGAATGTCTATTTTAAAATAGGCGAAAAGGAGGGAAAGTAATGGCAAAACAAAAAATTCGTATCCGTTTGAAAGCTTATGATCACAGGATTCTTGATCAGTCTGCTGAGAAAATTGTTGAAACTGCAAAACGTTCTGGTGCGGCGGTGTCTGGTCCAATCCCACTACCTACAGAAAAGTCAATTTACACAATTCTTCGTGCGGTGCATAAGTACAAGGATTCACGTGAGCAGTTCGAAATGCGTACTCATAAGCGTCTGATTGATATCATCAATCCGACTCCGCAAACGGTCGACTCACTAATGCGTTTAGACCTGCCATCAGGTGTAGATATCGAAATCAAACTTTAATAAATAAATCATTAAAATTCACAGGAGGTGTGACTGAAATGACCAAAGGAATCTTAGGAAGAAAGATCGGTATGACTCAAGTATTTGCTGAAAACGGCGACCTTATCCCGGTTACTGTTGTAGAAGCTTCTCCTAACGTGGTGCTTCAAGTGAAATCTGCTGAGACAGATGGCTACGAAGCAATCCAGCTTGGCTTTGAAGACAAGCGCGAAAAGCTTTCTAACAAACCTGAAAAAGGCCACGTTTCAAAGGCAAACACTGCTCCTAAGCGCTTCGTAAAAGAATTCAACGGAGTCGATGTAGCAGGATATGAAGTTGGTCAGGAAGTCAAAGTTGATATTTTCGCAGAAGGCGATATCGTAGATGTTACAGGAATCTCAAAGGGTAAAGGTTTCCAAGGTGCTATCAAGCGTCACGGACAATCTCGCGGACCAATGGCTCACGGTTCTCGTTACCACCGCCGCCCTGGTTCAATGGGTCCTGTTGCTCCAAACCGCGTATTCAAGGGTAAATTGCTACCTGGACGCATGGGTGGAGAGCAGATCACTGTTCAAAACCTGCAAATCGTTAAAGTTGACGCAGAGCGTAACCTTCTTCTAATCAAAGGAAACGTTCCTGGTGCTAGAAAAGCCCTTCTAAAAATCAAAGGTGCTGTAAAAGCTAAGTAATTTTTACAGGAAAGGAGGAAATAAGAATGCCTAAAGTAGCATTATTCAGCCAAGCTGGTTCACAAGTTGGAGAAATCGAACTTAATGATTCAGTATTTGGTATTGAGCCTAACAACCACGTAATGTTCGAAGCAGTAGTTATGCAAAGAGCTTCATTACGTCAGGGAACTCATAAAACTAAAATTCGTTCTGAAGTAGCGGGCGGTGGACGCAAACCATGGCGTCAAAAAGGTACTGGCCGTGCTCGTCAGGGATCTATCAGATCTCCACAATGGCGCGGAGGCGGTACTGTATTCGGACCAGTTCCACGCAGCTACAGCTATAAATTGCCTAAGAAAGTTCGTCGTTTAGCTATCAAATCTGCTTTATCATCAAAAGTACAATCTGAAAACATCTTTGTTCTTGAAAGCCTTGCTTTTGAAGCTCCAAAGACAAAGGAATTCAAAAACGTACTTAGCGGTCTTTCTGTTAACACGAAAGCATTGATCGTAACAGCAGGTCTTGAAGAGAACGTAGCACTTTCAGCGCGTAACATTCCTGGAGTAACTGTTGTTACTGCTGATGGAATCAACGTATTGGATGTTCTAAATCATGATAAGCTGATCATGACAAAAGCAGCTGTTGAAAAAGTAGAGGAGGTGCTTGCATAATGGATGCACGCGATATCATTAAGCGCCCCGTTATTACAGAACGTTCTTCTGACCTAATGGCTGAGAAGAAATACACTTTCGAAGTTGATACTAGAGCTAACAAGACTCAAGTTAAAGATGCGATTGAAACTATTTTCGGCGTTGACGTTGAAAAAGTTAACATCATGAACTACAAAGGTAAGTTCAAGCGTATGGGCAAGTTCGGCGGTTACACAAATAAGCGTCGTAAAGCAATCGTTAAACTTACTCAAGACAGCAAAGAAATCGAATTCTTCGAAGTATAATAATCCAATAAGAAGAGGAGGGAAACGAAATGGCGATTAAAAAGTACAAACCTACCTCCAACGGTCGTCGTAATATGACAGCATCTGATTTTGCTGAAATTACAACTGACAAGCCGGAAAAATCCTTGCTTGCTCCGTTGCACAGAAAAGGCGGTCGTAACAACCAAGGTAAGTTAACTGTTCGTCATCAAGGTGGCGGCCATAAGCGTCAGTACAGAATCATCGATTTTAAACGTACAAAAGATGGCATTCCAGGACGCGTTGCCACAATTGAGTATGATCCAAACCGTTCAGCAAACATTGCGTTAATTAATTATGTAGATGGTGAAAAGAAATATATCCTAGCTCCTAAAAACCTAGTAGTAGGTATGGAAGTTATGTCTGGCCCAACAGCTGACATTAAAGTAGGTAATGCTCTTCCACTAGCTAACATTCCAGTTGGTACAGTAGTACACAACATCGAATTGAAGCCTGGCAAAGGCGGACAATTAGTTCGTTCTGCTGGAACTTCTGCACAGGTTCTTGGTAAAGAAGGCAAATATGTATTAATTCGTTTGAACTCAGGCGAAGTACGTATGATCCTTGCTGAGTGCCGTGCAACTGTAGGTCAAGTCGGCAACGAACAGCACGAATTGATCAACATCGGTAAAGCAGGTCGTTCACGCTGGTTAGGCAAGCGCCCAACAGTTCGTGGATCTGTTATGAACCCTAACGATCACCCACACGGTGGTGGTGAAGGACGTTCACCAATCGGACGTAAGTCTCCAATGTCACCATGGGGTAAACCAACTCTTGGTGCTAAGACACGTAAGAAGAAGAACAAATCCGACAAGTTTATTGTACGTCGTCGTAAAAAATAACGGGATTGAGCTACGGTTCGCGGGAACCGTAGGGCAATCACGAAGGGAGGTTCAATCATGGGTCGCAGCTTAAAAAAAGGACCTTTTGTTGATGAGCACTTAATCACAAAGATCGAAAAGTTAAATGAAACTGAAGGCAAGAAAGTTGTTAAAACTTGGTCTCGCCGTTCAACGATCTTCCCACAATTCATCGGACACACTATTGCTGTCTACGATGGTCGCAAACATGTACCTGTTTATGTCACTGAAGACATGGTAGGCCACAAGCTTGGAGAATTCGCTCCAACTCGTACTTACAAAGGTCATGGTAATGACGATAAGAAAACAAGACGTTAATGAGAGGAGGGCATCCAAATGCAAGCTAAAGCTGTTGCAAGAACAGTTCGTATTGCTCCTCGTAAAGCTCGCTTAGTTCTAGATTTAATTCGAGGAAAGCAAGTTGGTGAAGCAGTTGCTATTTTAAACCTTACCCCAAAGGCAGCTTCTCCAATCGTAGAAAAAGTGTTGAAGTCTGCATTGGCAAATGCAGAGCACAACTATGAGATGGATGTTAATAACCTTGTCGTATCGGAAGCTTACGCTAACGAAGGACCAACGTTGAAACGTTTCCGTCCACGTGCTATGGGCCGTGCAAGTGCTATTAACAAACGTACTAGCCACATTACTATCGTTTTATCAGAAAAGAAGGAGGGATAATCAGTGGGTCAAAAAGTAAATCCAGTCGGTTTGCGTGTCGGAATCATCCGTGATTGGGAATCAAAATGGTACGCAGGCAAAGACTACGCTGATCTTTTACACGAAGACCTTAAGGTTCGTGAGTACATCACTAAGCGTTTACGCGATGCTTCTCTTTCTAAAGTAGAAATCGAGCGCGCTGCAAACCGCTTGAATGTAACTGTCCACACAGCGAAGCCAGGAATGGTTATCGGTAAGGGCGGTACTGAAGTTGAAGCACTTCGTAAAGCGCTAAACGAACTGACAGGCAAACGTGTTCATATAAACATTCTTGAAATCAAAAAAGCTGATATCGATGCGAAATTGGTTGCTGAAAACATTGCGCGCCAATTGGAAAACCGTGTATCTTTCCGTCGCGCACAGAAGCAAGTTATCCAACGTGCAATGCGTGCTGGCGCTAAAGGTATCAAGACAATGGTATCCGGCCGTCTTGGCGGTGCAGACATCGCTCGTTCAGAACAATACAGCGAAGGAACAGTTCCACTTCATACTCTTCGTGCCGATATCGATTATGCTACTGCTGAAGCAGATACAACTTACGGTAAGCTAGGCGTTAAAGTATGGATTTATCGTGGAGAGGTCCTTCCTACGAAGAAGAAAACTGAGGAAGGAGGCAAATAATATGTTATTGCCTAAACGCGTTAAATATCGCCGTCAACACCGTGGCAAGATGCGCGGTCAAGCAAAAGGCGGTACTGAAGTAAACTTCGGTGAATTCGGTTTGCAAGCTCTTGAAGCTTCATGGATCACAAACCGTCAAATCGAATCTGCCCGTATTGCAATGACTCGTTACATGAAACGTGGCGGTAAAGTCTGGATCAAGATTTTCCCTCACAAGCCATATACTGCAAAGCCTCTAGAAGTCCGAATGGGTTCTGGTAAAGGTGCTCCTGAAGGTTGGGTAGCAGTTGTTAAACCAGGCAAAGTAATGTTCGAAGTTGCTGGCGTTTCTGAAGAGATCGCTCGCGAAGCATTACGCCTTGCATCACACAAGCTTCCTGTAAAGTGCAAGTTTGTTAAACGAGAAGAAATTGGTGGTGAATCTAATGAAAGCTAATGACATTCGTGACCTTACCACTGCTGAAATTGAACAAAAAGTTAAATCATTAAAAGAAGAGCTATTCAACCTGCGCTTTCAATTAGCGACTGGACAACTTGAAAACACAGCTCGCATTCGTGAAGTACGCAAAGCGATTGCTCGCATGAAAACTGTAATTCGTGAACGAGAGATCGGCGTTAACAGATAATTGAGAGGAGGTTCTCACAATGAGTGAACGCAACCAACGCAAAGTTTATACTGGACGCGTAGTATCTGACAAGATGGACAAAACTGTTACTGTTCTTGTTGAAACATACAAAAAGCATCCTTTATACGGCAAGCGTGTAAAATACTCTAAGAAATTCAAAGCTCATGATGAGCAAAACGAGGCAAAAATCGGCGACGTAGTACGTATCATGGAAACTCGTCCGCTATCTGCCACAAAACGCTTCCGCCTTGTAGAAGTGGTGGAAAAAGCTGTTATTATCTAATTGTTCGGATTAAGGTTTATTCCGAAGGGAGGTTACTCGCATGATCCAACAGGAAACACGTTTAAAAGTTGCTGACAATTCAGGTGCTCGTGAGGTTCTTACTATTAAGGTTCTTGGCGGTTCCGGCCGTAAGACTGCTAATATCGGAGACGTTATCGTCTGCACAGTGAAACAGGCAACACCAGGTGGCGTTGTTAAAAAAGGTGACGTTGTCAGAGCAGTTATCGTTCGTACAAAAACTGGTATGCGCCGTACTGACGGTTCTTACATTAAATTTGACGAGAATGCTTGTGTAATCATCCGTGACGATAAGAGTCCTCGTGGTACTCGTATCTTCGGACCAGTTGCACGTGAGCTTCGTGACAACAACTTCATGAAGATCGTTTCATTAGCTCCAGAAGTACTATAATCTATTTCAAATGCCTTTAAGGAGGTGCACACAGATGCATGTAAAAAAAGGTGACAAAGTAATGGTCATCTCTGGTAAGGACAAAGGCAAAACAGGGATCATCCTTGAAGCTTATCCAAAGCAAAGCCGTGTTCTTGTAGAAGGAATCAACATCGTGAAAAAACACGCTAAGCCTTCTCAAGTCAATCCACAAGGTGGAATCTTGAACCAGGAAGCACCTATCCATGTATCAAACGTAATGCCTGTAGATCCGAAGTCTGGCAAGCCAACCCGAGTTGGTTACACTGTCGAGAACGGCAAGAAGGTACGCGTTGCTAAAAAATCCGGTGAAGTTCTAGATAAATAGTCTATTGAAGAAGGGAGGTACAATCGATGAACCGCCTAAAAGAAAAGTTCAACAATGAAATTACTCCTGCTCTTATGAGCAAGTTTAACTATAAGTCAATCATGGAAGTTCCTAAACTTGAAAAGATCGTAATCAACATGGGTGTAGGTGACGCTGTTGCCAACGCTAAAGCTCTTGATGTTGCAGTTGAGGAATTAGCAACGATCACTGGTCAAAAGCCAGTTGTAACTCGTGCTAAGAAATCAATCGCTGGCTTCCGCCTTCGTGAAGGTATGCCAATCGGTGCGAAAGTAACACTTCGCGGTGAGCGCATGTACGAATTCATCGACAAGTTAATTTCAGTATCTTTACCACGTGTACGTGACTTCCGCGGTATCTCCAAGAAGTCTTTCGACGGACGCGGTAACTACACACTTGGTGTTAAAGAACAGTTAATCTTCCCTGAAATTGATTACGATAAAGTAAATAAAGTACGTGGCATGGACATTGTTATTGTAACGACTGCTAACACTGATGAAGAAGCTCGTGAACTATTAACACAATTCGGAATGCCATTTCAAAAGTAATCTCTAATAAGAGGGAGGCGAAAACGTGGCTAAGAAATCAATGATTGCGAAACAAAAACGCACGCCTAAATACAAAGTACAAGAGTACACTCGCTGTGAGCGCTGCGGCCGTCCGCACTCTGTATACCGCAAATTTAAGCTTTGCCGTATTTGTTTCCGTGAATTAGCATACAAAGGACAAATTCCTGGTGTGAAAAAAGCTAGCTGGTAAAACTGAAAGCTCTGGAAGGAGGTAAATTAAATGGTCATGACAGATCCGATTGCAGATTTGCTAACTCGTATTCGTAACGCGAATATGGTTCGTCACGAAAAACTAGAAGTACCTGCTTCTAACATTAAAAAAGAAATCGCTGAGATCCTTAAGCGTGAAGGTTTCGTGCGTGACGTTGAATATATCGAAGACAATAAGCAAGGTATCATCCGTATCTTCTTGAAGTACGGTGCAAACAATGAGCGTGTTATCACTGGTCTTAAGAGAATCAGTAAGCCAGGACTTCGCGTTTATGCAAAATCAACTGAAGTACCACGCGTACTTAACGGTTTAGGTATTGCTCTAGTATCAACTTCAAACGGCGTTTTAACTGACAAAGAAGCTCGCGCTAAGCAAGTGGGCGGAGAAGTTCTAGCATACGTTTGGTAATAGATTTTTCTGAATGAATGGAGGTGCAACAAATGTCACGCGTAGGTAAAAAACCAATTGAAATTCCAGCTGGTGTTACTGTTACTCTTGATAACAATCACGTAACAGTAAAAGGACCAAAAGGTGAATTGTCTCGTACTTTTCACTCTGACATCGAAATCAAGATCGAAGAGAACGTAATCAACATTTCTCGTCCAACTGATAACAAAGAACATCGTGCATTGCACGGAACGACTCGTGCGGTTCTTGCTAACATGGTTGAGGGTGTATCTAAAGGATTCGAAAGAGGTCTTGAGCTAGTAGGTGTCGGTTACCGTGCAGCTAAGCAAGGTAACAAGCTTGTACTTAACGTAGGATACTCTCATCCGGTTGAAATCGAGGCAGAAAAAGGCCTTGAAATCGAAGTTCCTTCAAACACTAAGGTGATCGTAAAGGGAACTGACAAAGAGCGTGTTGGCGCATTGGCTGCTAACATCCGTGACGTACGTCCACCAGAGCCTTACAAAGGCAAAGGTATTCGTTATGAAGGCGAATATGTACGCCGCAAAGAAGGTAAAACAGGTAAGTAATGCCGCATAGGTTAACGAAAGGAGTGACGTAAATGATTACGAAGGCTGATAAAAACGCTACTCGCCGTAAAAGACACGGTCGTGTCCGTGCGAAACTTAGCGGAACTGAAGCTCGTCCTCGTCTAAATGTGTTCCGTTCAAATAAGCACATTTATGCTCAACTAATCGACGATGTAAAGGGAGTAACTCTAGCGAGTGCTTCTACTTTAGATAAAGAAGTTAATGTTGAAGGCAATAACCTGGAAGCAGCAAAGCAAATCGGTGAATTGATCGCTAAGCGTGCTGTGGAAAAAGGTTATAAGTCAGTAGTATTTGACCGTGGCGGATACCTCTATCATGGCCGCGTTCAAGCACTTGCTGATGCTGCCCGCGAAAACGGCTTAGAATTTTAATAGAAAAAGGAGGGACACAAAAAGATGCGTCGTATTGATCCAAACAAACTTGAACTTGAAGAACGCGTAGTTACGATTAACCGTGTTGCTAAAGTTGTTAAAGGTGGACGCCGTTTCCGTTTTTCTGCTCTAGTAGTAGTAGGAGATAAAAACGGTCATGTCGGCTTTGGTACTGGTAAAGCACAAGAAGTACCTGAAGCGATTCGCAAAGCTATCGAAGATGCGAAGAAGAACCTAATCCAAGTACCTATGGTTGGTACAACAATTCCTCACGAAGTTATCGGACACTTTGGTGCTGGTGAAATCCTTCTGAAGCCTGCTTCTGAAGGTACTGGAGTTATCGCTGGCGGACCAGTTCGTGCGGTACTAGAATTAGCAGGTGTTGCTGACATCCTGTCTAAGTCACTTGGAACTAACACTCCAATCAACATGGTTCGTGCAACTCTTGAAGGTCTATCTCAACTTAAGCGTGCAGAAGAAGTAGCAAAACTGCGCGGTAAATCTGTGGAAGAACTGTTAGGATAAGGAGGGAAATCAAATGGCTAACAAATTAGAAATTACCCTCACTCGCAGCCTGATCGGCCGTCCGCAAGATCAGCGCGAAACAGTTAAGGCTCTTGGATTACGTAAAATGAACCAAACAGTTGAGCAACAAGATAATGCAGCAATCCGCGGCATGATCAACAAAGTTTCTCACCTTGTTACTGTAAACGAAAAATAATTTATCCTTTTTAAAATAAGGAGGTGCCAACATGAAACTTCATGAATTAAAGCCTGCAGAAGGTTCCCGTAAAGAACGCAAGCGTCTAGGACGTGGTATCGGTTCTGGCCAAGGTAAAACTGCTGGTAAAGGTCATAAAGGTCAAAACGCTCGTTCTGGCGGCGGTGTACGCCCTGGTTTTGAAGGTGGTCAAACTCCTTTATTCCGACGCTTGCCGAAACGCGGTTTCACGAACATCAACCGCAAAGAGTACGCAGTCGTTAACCTTGATGCTCTAAACGTTTTCGAAGAAGGAACAGAAGTGACTCCAGAACTTTTAATCGAAACAGGTCTTGTCAAGAAGGAACTAGCAGGTGTTAAGATCCTTGCTAAGGGAAACCTTGAAAAGAAATTAACTGTTAAAGCTCATAAGTTCTCCTCTGCAGCCGAAGAAGCGATTAAAGCTGCCGGCGGTCAAACTGAGGTGATTTAATGTTCCAGACAATCTCCAATTTTATGCGCGTGGGTGAAATTAGAAATAAAATTCTCTTCACCCTTTTAATGTTGATTGTATTTCGTATCGGTACATTTATTCCTGTACCGAGCGTAAATGCAGATATTTTGAAAGCACAAGATGACATGAGTGTCTTCGGTGTGCTGAATACTTTCGGTGGCGGTGCGCTGCAGAACTTCTCGATCTTCGCGATGGGAATCATGCCGTACATCACTGCTTCAATCATCATCCAGCTCTTGCAGATGGATGTTGTGCCAAAGTTTACCGAATGGTCCAAACAAGGAGAAGTCGGACGCCGTAAATTAGCTCAGTTTACCCGCTATTTCACGATCGTTCTTGGTTTTATCCAGGCACTAGGTATGTCTTATGGCTTTAACAATATGGCAGGTGGATTACTGATCCAGAATGCCGGTATCACAACTTACTTGCTGATTGCTGTTGTCCTGACAGCCGGAACTGCATTCCTGATGTGGTTAGGCGAACAGATTACGGCAAAAGGCGTAGGAAATGGTATTTCAATTATTATCTTTGCAGGTATCGTTGCTGGTATTCCGACAATGGCCAACCAGATTTATGCACAGCAGTTCTCTGATGCAGGTGACGCTTTGTTCCTTCGTATCGTGACTATGCTGTTGATCCTATTGGCTGTTATCGCGATCGTGGTTGGAGTTATCTTCATCCAGCAGGCAACTCGTAAGATACCAATTCAGTACGCTAAACGCATGAGCGCAGGTAACAACGCGGTTGGCGGCCAGAACACTCACCTTCCATTGAAAGTGAATGCTGCTGGTGTTATCCCGGTAATCTTCGCGATTTCGTTTATCGTTACACCTCCGACAATCGCTCAGTTCTTCGGCACGAATGATGTGACACTCTGGATCCAGAAGACGTTTGATTATACACAGCCGATCGGTATGATCGTGTATGTGGCATTGATCATTGCGTTCACGTATTTCTATGCGTTCATCCAGGTGAATCCTGAACAAGTTGCCGAAAATCTGAAGAAGCAAGGTGGATATGTCCCAGGCATCCGTCCGGGCAAAAACACACAGGAATACTTGACTAGGGTCCTTTACCGTCTGACTTTCGTCGGCGCGATCTTCCTTTCAGTAATCTCTGTGCTGCCAGTATTTTTCATTCAATTTGCTGGTCTGCCTCAATCAGTACAGATTGGCGGAACAAGCTTGCTAATCGTGGTAGGCGTTGCGCTTGAAACGATGAAGCAGCTTGAAGCTCAGCTTGTAAAACGCCATTATAAAGGCTTTATAAAATAAGATTTAGGGGACTCCTTGGTTCCCTGAATCTTTAATAGAGACTGAGGGGGGAAATCTTGTGAATTTGGTTCTGATGGGGCTTCCGGGTGCCGGGAAGGGCACGCAAGCCGATAAAATTGTTGGTAAATACAACATCCCTCATATCTCAACAGGAGATATGTTCCGTGCAGCTATCAAAGAAGGAACGGAACTTGGATTACAGGCAAAATCATTTATGGACAAAGGAGAGCTAGTTCCTGATGAAGTAACAATCGGGATTGTCCGTGAGCGCTTAAGCAAAGCTGACTGTGAAAAAGGATTCCTCTTGGATGGATTTCCGCGCACAGTTGCCCAGGCTGAAGCACTGGATACTATGCTTGCTGATCTTGGCAAAAAAATTGATTATGTCATCAACATTGATGTTGATCAAAGCATTCTGATGGAACGTTTGACAGGACGCAGGATTTGTAAGAACTGCGGCGCTACCTATCACCTTGTGTTCAACCCTCCTGCAAAGGAAGGCGTTTGTGACCGTTGTGGCGGCGAGCTGTACCAGCGCGCTGATGATAATGCCGAAACTGTTCAAAACCGCCTGGATGTAAATGTCCAGCAGACAAAGCCACTGTTGAACTTCTATGAAGATAAAGGCTACTTACGCAATATCAACGGTCAGCAAGACATTAATGTCGTATTCGCTGATATCGAAGAATTGCTCGGGGGCTTGAATTAATGATCGTTTGTAAAACCGCTCGTGAAATAGAGATTATGCGAGAAGCAGGTCGCATTGTAGCGATGACTCACCAGGAGTTGAAGAAGCATATTGCTCCTGGCATTACAACTAAAGAACTGGATGCAATTGCCGAGGATTTCATCCGCAAACAAGGTGCAACTCCTTCTTTTAAAGGTTATAATGGTTTTCGCGGCAGCATCTGTGCATCAGTTAATAACGAACTAGTTCACGGGATTCCTGGCGAACGGGTTCTGAACGAAGGCGACATCATCAGTATCGATATCGGAGCAAAGTACAACGGATACCACGGGGACTCTGCATGGACTTACCCGGTAGGAAAGATTGATGAGGAAGCCCAGCGTCTTTTGGACGTGACTGAAGAGTCTTTGTTCATAGGCTTGAAAGAAGCCAAGCCAGGGGAACGTCTTTCGAACATCTCCCATGCGATTCAAACGTATGTGGAATCAGAAGGCTTTTCTATTGTTCGTGAGTATGTCGGCCATGGAATTGGGCAAGAATTGCATGAGGACCCGCAAATTCCTCATTACGGACCTCCTAACAGAGGACCTAGGCTGAAGCCTGGTATGGTTCTATGCATAGAACCGATGGTGAATGCAGGAAGCCGCTATGTGAATACGTTAGCCGATGATTGGACTGTTGTAACGGTTGACGGTAAAATGTGTGCCCACTTTGAGCATACAATCGCGATCACAGAAACTGGTTTTGAGATTTTAACAAAAGCCTGATGAAGTGATTGGCCGTCTAGTTCTGTTTTTAGTCTTTAAATAGGCGGAAATGAGATTTCTATGCGGACGGGATGCCAGCTTTATGTTATAATCATAAGGTTGAGTATTTCTCAATGATATTCTCAATTGCTTGCTGCTTAGAACGTGTCACCAATAGGAAGCTACATTCCGTCAACGCGGAGTATATGATTTAATACGATTTGAATAAGGAAGGGAGACCAGTTTATGGCGAAAGATGATGTAATTGAAATTGAAGGCACAGTATTGGAAACTTTGCCTAATGCAATGTTTAAGGTAGAATTAGAGAATGGTCATACAGTGTTGGCTCATGTTTCCGGCAAAATCAGAATGCACTTCATTCGGATCCTGCCTGGAGATAAAGTAACAGTCGAGCTTTCTCCATATGATTTGACTCGCGGAAGAATTACTTACCGCTTTAAATAAACCGTGACTCCGTACTATCAAGGAGGTTAGAGTAATGAAAGTGAGACCATCTGTTAAGCCAATCTGCGAAAAGTGCAAAGTTATTCGCAGAAAAGGCAAAGTTATGGTGATCTGTGAAAACCCTAAACATAAACAAAAACAAGGATAATTCTAAAGGAGGTGCGCATCTAGATGGCACGTATTGCTGGTGTAGATATTCCACGTGAAAAGCGTGTAGTTATTGCTTTAACATACATTTTCGGAATCGGCAGATCAACTGCTGTGAAGGTTCTAGCTGAGGCTGGTGTTTCTGAAGACACTCGCGTTCGCGATCTTACTGAAGAGGAACTTAACAAAATCCGTGATATCATCGACAAGCTAAAGGTTGAAGGTGACCTTCGCCGTGAAGTTTCACT
The DNA here is from genome assembly GCF_014856545.2 of Mesobacillus jeotgali. Lineage (NCBI taxonomy): Bacteria > Bacillati > Bacillota > Bacilli > Caryophanales > Bacillaceae > Mesobacillus > Mesobacillus jeotgali. The sequence goes on from NZ_CP109811.1 coordinate 151,086, forward strand.
AAACATCAAGCGTCTAATGGAAATTGGATCATATCGTGGCTTGCGTCATCGTCGTGGCTTGCCTGTTCGCGGTCAAAACACGAAGAACAACGCACGTACTCGTAAAGGTCCACGTAAGACTGTAGCTAACAAGAAAAAATAATCCGTAAAGGAGGGTAACTTTAAATGGCTCGTAAAACTAATACACGCAAACGCCGCGTCAAAAAGAATATTGAAAGTGGAGTTGCGCATATTCGTTCAACTTTCAACAATACTATCGTAACAATTACAGACGTACATGGTAATGCATTATCATGGTCTAGTGCAGGTGCGCTTGGTTTCAAGGGTTCACGTAAATCCACTCCATTCGCAGCACAAATGGCAGCAGAAACTGCAGCTAAAACTTCTATGGAACATGGTTTGAAAACTCTTGAGGTTACTGTTAAGGGACCAGGTGCTGGACGTGAAGCAGCAATCCGTGCTCTTCAAGCAGCAGGTCTTGAAGTTACAGCAATCAAAGATGTAACTCCAGTTCCACATAACGGCTGCCGCCCGCCAAAACGTCGCCGTGTTTAATTTTTCTGTATAGAATTTGTAGTCCTGTCTATAATGGGATATGATACAAATATTTTCTAGGTATACAGAAATCATTAATCCAGTTGTTGTGCACAAACGGGAACGTATACATGGGGGAATTTCGGTAAGGTAAAGAGCCTGCCGGGGTTTCGACGTTTTAAAGGAGGGTATATTTGATGATCGAAATAGAAAAACCAAAAATCGAAACGGTTGAGATCAGCGATGATGCCAAGTACGGCAAGTTTGTCGTAGAACCGCTTGAGCGTGGATATGGTACAACTTTGGGTAACTCCTTACGTCGTATCCTATTATCCTCACTCCCAGGTGCAGCTGTCACATCGATTCAAATCGATGGAGTACTTCATGAGTTCTCAACAATTGAAGGCGTCGTAGAAGATGTAACATCAATCATTTTGAACGTTAAGAAATTAGCGTTGAAAATCTACTCTGATGAAGAGAAGACACTTGAAATTGATTTACAGGGCGAGGGTCCAGTGACTGCAGCGGCAATCACGCATGATAGTGATGTTGAAATCCTTAATCCGGATCTTCATATCGCGACACTTTCAAGCAAAGGTTCATTGCGTATGCGCCTGAATGCAAGAAGAGGCCGCGGGTACAATCCTGCTGATCAAAACAAGCGGGAAGACCAGCCGATCGGTGTCATTCCTATCGACTCAATCTATACACCGGTTTCACGCGTTTCTTATCAAGTAGAAAACACACGCGTAGGGCAAATGACGAATTATGACAAGCTGGTATTTGACGTATGGACAGATGGCAGCACAGGTCCTAAGGAAGCTATTGCACTGGGTTCAAAAATCCTGACTGAGCACTTGAATATTTTTGTCGGTTTAACTGACGAAGCTCAAAATGCTGAGATCATGGTAGAGAAAGAAGAAGACCAAAAAGAAAAAGTCCTTGAGATGACGATTGAGGAACTAGATCTTTCTGTTCGTTCATATAACTGCTTAAAGCGTGCCGGTATCAACACTGTCCAGGAGCTTGCTCACAAGACAGAGGAAGATATGATGAAGGTTCGCAACCTTGGCAGAAAATCACTAGAAGAAGTAAAAGCAAAACTAGAAGAGCTAGGCTTAGGCTTACGCAAAGATGACTAGTTAATGCAGGTTAACTAGGCATTTTGCTGTCAGTACTAATAACTGCCGGCTTATGACTTCAACAAAGGAGGGAAACACTCATGGGATACAGAAAGTTAGGACGCACAAGTGCCCAGCGTAAAGCAATGCTACGTGACTTAACAACTGATTTGATTATCAATGAGCGTATTGAAACTACTGAAACACGTGCGAAAGAACTTCGTTCAGTTGTTGAAAAAATGATTACTCTTGGAAAGCGCGGAGATCTTCACGCTCGCCGTCAAGCTTCTGCTTGGGTTCGTAATGAAGTTGCAAACGCTGAAACAAACCAGGATGCAGTTCAAAAACTATTTGCTGACATCGCTCCACGCTACGCAGAGCGCCAAGGTGGATACACTCGTATTATGAAACTTGGACCACGCCGCGGTGACGGTGCGCCAATGGTTATCATCGAGTTAGTTTAATACCATTAAACACTCAAACAAGGGCGATGGACAGTTTATACAAACTTGTTTCATCCCCTTTTTTTGCTATAAAGGGTAAATCCCTTTCGAAAACTAAAAAAAGCAGCACAAGCCAAAAACGAGCGTTATGATGCGCAGGCCACTGGGAAAGAAGAGTTCACTGGCCCCATCGGCCGGTTACTTCGGGACTCTCCTGAATCGGTTAGCGATAACCGGAGCTGTTCTGCCTGTCTCGTCTAGCTCATGTACTTCTCCCCAGTCCATTCAGGACCCTGCACTATGCGGATCGCTTCCGCCCGGGGAGAGGTGCAGGCTTTTTTTATATACAAAGAATTTTATTATAATCGAAAAAAGATAGAATCAGAAGAGTCAGTTAAGATGAGTTGAGAGGAGGGCGGAGATGAGCAAACCCTTAGTCAGAATAGAAAATGTATCTTTCAGTTATGAAGGGCAGCAGACTCCCGCGCTAAAAAATATCACTTTTGATATTTTAGAAGGAGAGTGGCTGGCGATTGTCGGGCATAACGGCTCTGGAAAATCAACACTTGCCAAGCTATTGAACGGCCTGCAATTCCCGCAGGAAGGTTCAATCGAGGTATGTGGGATTATTTTGTCAGAGGATACGATTTGGGATATTAGAAAAAATGTAGGAATGGTTTTTCAAAATCCTGATAACCAGTTCGTTGGAACAACGGTTCGGGATGATGTGGCTTTTGGTCTGGAAAATCACGGCGTACCTAGAGAAGTAATGGTAGAGCGCGTGCAGAATTCACTTGATAAAGTCAATATGGGAACCTTTCTAAATCAAGAGCCGCACCATCTGTCAGGCGGCCAAAAACAACGTGTGGCCATTGCAGGTGTCCTGGCACTGCAGCCGTCGATCATTATACTGGATGAAGCAACATCGATGCTCGATCCAAGAGGCCGTGCTGAGGTGATCGAAACGGTCCGTGAGCTGAAAGATCGAGAGAACATAACGGTCATATCGATAACACATGATCTTGAAGAGGCTGCGAAAGCGGACAGAATCATCGTCATGAACAAAGGAGAGCTATACCGCGAAGGAACTCCTGAGGAAATTTTTGAATTGGATGAAGAGCTGATCAAGCTGGGGCTGGATATTCCCTTCCCTGTAAAAATGAGCAAAATCATGCGTAAAAAAGGAATTTCACTTACGAAATCATATTTGACAGAAGAAGAGCTGGTGACGGAACTATGGACATCTCACTCAAAAATGTAGAATATCGTTACCAGGCTGATTCCCCTTTCGAACGACTTGCGATTTCAGATGTCTCCATCGATGTACCTTCTGGAACATACCTTGCGGTGATTGGACATACGGGTTCTGGCAAGTCAACTGTGCTGCAGCATCTGAATGCCCTGTTAAAGCCGACTAAAGGCTCTGTTTTGATCGGCAGCAGGGAAATCAAAGCTGGCCGCAAAGAGAAGAATTTAAAGGGTGTCCGCGAGAAGGTGGGCATTGTCTTTCAATTCCCGGAGCATCAGCTATTCGAAGAAACAGTGGAAAAGGATATCATGTTTGGCCCGATGAACTTTGGCGTTACCGAGAAGGAAGCAAAGGCGCGAGCAAGAGCCTCTATCAATCTTGTCGGACTATCTGAAGAAATTCTTGAAAAATCACCATTCGATCTTTCAGGCGGTCAAATGCGCCGTGTTGCCATTGCTGGCGTACTGGCAATGGAGCCAGAGGTCATTGTCTTGGACGAGCCTACTGCGGGTCTTGACCCACGCGGGCGTAAAGAAATCATGGACTTATTTTATTCACTTCATAAAAAAAGAAATTTATCTACTGTACTTGTTACCCACAGCATGGAAGATGCTGCCCGCTATGCGGATGAAATTGTCGTCATGCATCAGGGGAAGGTTTTTACAAAAGGGACACCTGATGAGATATTCTCGAATCCGAAAGCATTGATTGAACTGGGCCTTGATGTACCAGAGGTAGTCGGCCTGCAGCTGAAGATTGAAGAAGCCTTCAAAACGAAATTCAGCAAAATCAGCCTTTCCGAGGAGGAGCTTGCCCAAATGGTGGCAGAGCTTCTGGAAGGGGGCGTTCCAGAATGATGGAGAAAATGATTTTTGGCCGTTACGTGCCGGGAGATTCCATTCTTCATCGGATGGATCCGCGTTCTAAGTTGATCACTGTCTTCCTGTTCGTCATCGTCGTGTTTATCGCGAACAATGTCGTTACGTATGGAGTTTTAGCAGCTTATACTCTTATCATGGTAGGATTGTCGAGGGTTCCACTGCGATTCTTATACGGCGGTCTCAAGCCCGTATTCCTGCTGGTGATTTTCACGTTCCTGCTTCATATCTTCATGACCAAGGAAGGCGATGTCATCTTAGATCTGGGATGGCTGAAAATATATGAAGAAGGGTTAAGGCAGGGTATCTTTATTTCGCTGAGGTTCCTGCTGCTGATTCTGATCACATCACTTTTGACATTGACCACTACTCCAATCGAGATTACAGATGGTCTGGAGACATTGCTGAATCCTTTAAAGAAGTTAAAATTCCCCGTCCATGAACTGGCATTGATGATGTCGATTTCCCTGAGATTCATTCCGACGCTCATGCAGGAGACTGACAAAATCATGAAGGCGCAGACAGCCAGGGGAGTGGAGTATAACAGCGGTCCAATCAAAGACCGGATCAAGGCGATTGTTCCATTGCTGATTCCGCTGTTCATCAGTTCATTCAAGCGGGCCGAAGAACTGGCAGTCGCAATGGAAGCACGGGGCTACAAGGGCGGCGAAGGCCGGACGAAATACCGCCAGTTGACCTGGGGAGTGCCGGATACTATGCTGATTCTGTTCCTGGCAGCTGTCACGATCCTATTAATCATCTTAAGAGGGTAATCATTATGCCGCGAATCAAATGCATAGTTTCATACGATGGCACCGGCTTCTCCGGTTACCAGGTCCAGCCTGGCAAAAGAACGGTCCAGGGTGAGCTGGAAAAGGCCCTTGAGAAGCTTCACAAGGGTACAAGCATCAGAGTCAGTGCATCAGGCCGTACAGACGCAGGAGTCCATGCCCGCGGCCAGGTTATCCATTTTGATACAAAGCTTGAAATTGAGCCTGCCAGGTGGCAAATAGCGCTTAATTCATTACTGCCTGATGATATTGCTGTTAGCTCAGTAGAATATGCCAGGCCGGATTTCCATGCTCGCTTTGATGCTGTCGGCAAGGAGTACCGTTATTTTTTGCTGCTATCAAAGCATCGCGACCCTTTCCAGCGGAACTATGCCTACCAGTTCCAGTATGAACTTGATCTCGACGCAATGAGAGAGGGTGCAAGGCTGCTGCTTGGCACACATGATTTCACTAGTTTTTGCTCGGCCAAGACTGAAGTGGAAGACCGTGTGAGGACCTTGCAGAAAATTGATATTTTTGAAGATAACGGACTGCTGGTTTTCAGGTTTGTCGGTAATGGCTTTTTATATAATATGGTCAGGATCCTTGTCGGGACATTGCTGGAGGTAGGGACAGGCAGGAGGCAGGCTGACAGCATGCACCAGCTGCTTGCAGAACAGGACCGCACGCAGGCCGGCAAGACGGCTCCTGGACACGGGCTGTATCTGTGGAAGGTTATTTATGGCGATAAAGATCATCGATTCGGAAATTAATTTTAAAAAAATGATATGACAACTATTCCTGGTGTTGACAATCTCTCAACCACAGGTTAAGATATCATATGTATGTATTTTAAACCCACGATCAGCCCCGGAAGAGCTTTATCGTGTTTGAAAATATACCAAAATGAACTTGATTTTTTTTTGACTATTTAGGAGGGAAACTCATGCGTACAACGTTTATGGCAAATGCCAACAATATCGAGCGTAAATGGTACGTAGTTGACGCTGCAGGCAAGACTCTAGGTCGCCTTTCAACTGAAGTTGCAGCTATTCTGCGTGGTAAACATAAACCAACTTTCACACCACATGTTGACACTGGTGATCACGTAATCATCATCAACGCTTCTCAGATCGAACTAACTGGTAAGAAATTGACTGACAAAATCTACTACCGCCACACAATGCACCCAGGTGGATTGAAGCAAAGAACAGCTCTTGAAATGCGTACAAACTACGCTGAAAAGATGCTTGAACTTGCAATCAAAGGTATGCTTCCAAAGAACTCTCTTGGACGCCAAATGTTTAAAAAGCTTCATGTATATGCTGGTAACGAGCATCCACATCAAGCACAACAACCTGAAGTTTACGAACTTCGCGGATAATTATTAAGGAGGTAATTAACTTGGCACAGGTTCAATATATCGGTACCGGTCGTCGTAAGAGCTCCGTTGCGCGAGTTCGTCTCGTACCAGGCACTGGAAAAATTACAATCAACGATCGTGAAATTGAAGATTATATCCCATTCGCAGCTCTACGTGAAGTAGTTAAGCAGCCGCTTGTTGCTACTGAAACTGTAGGAAGCTACGATATCCACGTTAACGTAAATGGCGGTGGATACACTGGCCAGGCTGGCGCAATCCGTCACGGTATCTCTCGTGCATTGCTTCAAGCTGACCCAGAATTCCGTCCAACACTTAAGCGTGCTGGACTACTGACTCGTGACGCTCGTATGAAAGAACGTAAGAAATACGGTCTTAAAGGCGCTCGTCGTGCACCTCAGTTCTCAAAGCGTTAATTTTTGGCGCTTCAAAAAAGCTCTCAACCAATTGGTTGAGAGCTTTTTTATTTCATCGAAACAGTATTATACATTGCAGAGCCTGTAATCAAGCTATTTCTTATTTCACCAATTTATTTTTCACTGCAAAAAGGGCAGCCTGGGTCCGGTCAGCCAGTTCGAGTTTTGCCAGCAAATTAGATACATGTGTTTTTACCGTTTTTTCCGTGATATACAAGGAGGCGGCAATCTCTTTATTGCTCTTTCCTTTAGCGATCTCTTTTAAGACTTCCAGTTCTCTTTTCGTTAGTTCTTCTTGTAAGCCTTTTTTTGGTTTGCTGCTGTTTGATAAATTGGCTAGTAAATGTGAAGTGGCTTTCGGATGAAGCTGGTTCTCTCCTTTGACCATTTTCTTGATGGATGTAACAAGTTCATCAGGCTGGATATCCTTCAATTGAAATCCGGAGGCACCTGCTTCTAGTGCGGGGATGACATGGTCCTGGTCGGAGAAACTGGTGAGAATCATGATTTTAATGCCTGGGTCTTCTTCTTTAATCATCTTCGTAGCTTCAATTCCATTCATTTCAGGCATGGCTAAGTCCATCAAGATAATATCAGGCTTGAGCTCTCTTGCCATTTCAACCGCTTTTCTGCCATTTTCGGCTTCTCCGATAATTTCAAGGTCTTTTTGAGTTTTTAGAAAAAAGACGAGGCCTCTTCGGACGACATGATGATCGTCTGCGATTAATATGCGTATACTCATTGTATTTTCCCCCTAGAGTGGAATGGTTATCTTTATTTCGGTTCCACTTCCCAATTGGCTTCGCAATCGAAACAGGCCGTTCAGTGCTTCTGTCCTTGCTTTCATATTCTTTAAGCCTAATGAAGGAATTGAAAGGTTTTCATTATAATGAAAGCCGCAGCCCCCATCTTTAATGGTTAAAGTGGCCTCATTTTCAGAAGCATGAAGTGATAAAAAGACCTCTTGGACACCGGAATGCTTTTTACAATTGGCGATTGCTTCTTGTCCAATTCTCCATATAGCTTCTTCAACTTTTCCGGGCATGCTGGTTGCTCCCGTCACCTTTGCCTCTATAGTCAGACCAAGCATTTCCCCATAACTCTTTAGTGCGCTGACAAGTCCATTCTCGAGACCCTGAGGCTTCAGCTGCCAAATGAGTGATCTCATTTCTCCGAGTGCTTCCTGGGTCAAGTCCTGCATATAGCTAAAGGTTTGCTTCACAGCTTCATCCTCTGTCATTTCCATTCCAGCTCTGGCTGTCAGGCTGAGAGAAAACAATAGCTGGTTCACCGAGTCATGCAGGTCCCGTGCAAGCCGGTTTCTTTCCGCAACAAGAGCTGTTTCTTGTTCACGCTGAGTGAGTTTGATGCGTTTTAATGCTGTACCAATTTGATAGGCAATTGCTTCGAGCAGGGCAAGCTCATTTTTATGAAAATGTTTTTTGTTTGGTGACCCCACATTCAATAAGCCGAACCGTTCTTTTCCGGCGCGGAGGGGGACAGTAGCGTGATGGGTTAATCCACAGGTTTCCCCAGCACCTTCGTCAAGTGCGTCTTCAATTCGCTTACATTCAATGATATTACTTGCTTTTTTTAAAGTATGGTTATTATATTTATTCACACACCAGCACTCACCGTGACACATTCTTTCCTTCTGATTCATTGCCAAAGCGGGTGGAAGGGCGAAATCTGCCGTAAGTTCGTGGTTTCCGTGAGCATCAATAAGAAAAATCCAGCCAGTTTGAAGTCCTGTTATATGCAAAAGCCTTTTCAGGACATCAGATAGCATAGTCTTCGTGTCTGTTCCTTCGTTTAACAGCTCTGCAATTTCTTTCAGGATGCCGATTTCTTCATATTGCTTTTCCTCAGTCATTCCAGCACCTCCTTCACCGTCCTGTTATCTAATGTCATTATAGCTCATTTTTTCAATTGCGGATGTTAAAAACTGGTGCATGCTTTGCGGGGAGGTGATACCTGTAAAATTCGATCATTTCATGATTGGGTCCTTCAAAAAAGACTGTTTCCCAGCCGTTATCCAGTTTATAAGGTCCTTCTGCTATTTGGTTTGACTCTAAAGTTTTGATCACTTGCTGAAGGTCGGGAACTTCAAAACAAATATGGACCGAGTTTGTGCTATGTGGATGACATACTAGTTCGAGCCGGAAATGACGGGACGCTAGGAACGCAATCTTTTCCCCCAGGAAAGAAAGCCTGCTTTCCAGTTCTAAGCCCAATAAATCTGTATAAAAATTTATCGACTCTTCAAGATTGGTTACTTCCAAGCCGATATGATGAAGGCGCATAAATACCTCCTATTATATGATAAGATTCATATCACCAAACTCGTGCCATAAATAACCTTCATGGATTGCTTGATGATAGGCATGAAGCAAGTGATGTTCTGGTAAAAAGGCAGTCAGCATATCCAGGTGGCTAGCCTTTGGTTCATGCAATCCAGTGATGATTCCGTCTACTATTTTTAGAGATGACTGCTGATTAATATATAAATTTGTAGTACCTGAGAGTTCTCCGTTTCTCGCAGCGCTTTCGAGAGCCCGGACGACAGTCGTCCCAACTGCGATGACTCTTTTGCCAGAAGAATGAGCCTTGAGGATTTTTTCCATTGTCTGTTCAGAGATGTGATATTCCTCAGGATTTTCTTTTGGGTCCACATGATCCTCTAGCAAATAACTAAGCCCTGTGTGCAATTGAATGAAATCGATTTGAATGCCTTTCTTCTTCAATTCAAATAACAGCTCCCAGCTAAACGCTCTGCCGGCAGATGGCATCTCCACAGAACCGGGGTGGGTGGCAAATACATTTTGATAGTAATTGAGGTCCCATGGTTGTTCGATATATTCATACCGGATCGGGGCACCAAGAACATAGATTAGATCTAATAACTCACTCCCGTTTTTATTGAATTTAATCGTCTTTAGCGGAGATGTCTCGGTCTCAGCGATCACCCTAGCAGTCAATTTTTCTGAGAAGTGCAGAGTATCACCCACTCTGACAGAGTTTGCGATGATGAGAGCCTCCCAAGTGTCAGCGAAAACCCGTCTGGCTAAACGGATTTCCACTTTTGGTGAAATTTGAACTCCTTTCCTTCTGCAGTCTCCTTGTAGCGAAGCAGGGATGGTGCGGCTATTATTTAAAATGATTAAATCACCGGGCTGAAGGAAACGGGGGAGATGATAAAAACGATTGTGTTTCATTTCACCGGTTTTTCGGCTCAGCGTCATCAACCTTACTTGATCCCTTCTTAGGCCTCTTTTTTCCGGAGGAAGGTTCGCATTCAGGTTTTCAGGCAGAATAAAATCCAGTGCACCTGTTTCCATTACAATCCCTCCTCTGATTGAGCTTCAAAGCGCTGGCCATTTATGCCTTTGGCCTTATCTGATGCTAAGTGAAGAAAGATGTCCACCACATTCTCAGGTTTTGCCAAGGGTAATCGCAATCAGGAACAGCTAATTGGTGCATTTCAGTGTCCATCTCACCAGGGTCTACCATATTTACACGAACATTGGTAGCACTTAACTCATCTGCCCATGTTTGAGTAAGGCCTTCCACAGCAAACTTTGAAATCCCATATGCTCCCCAGCCTGCATAGCCAACATGGCCAGCCTCAGACGTGACATTGATAATAGAACCTTCATTACGCTCAAGCATGATTGGGATGACTCTCTGGCTGACTAGAAATGCGGAGACTGCATTGACTCTTAACACCTCTGCAAAATCCTCTGCAGGATAATCCAGGAGCAGAGGCATTGGACTAGGGCCTAATACGGAAGCATTATTAACCAGCACATCGATCTGTCCATATACTTCCTGAGTTAAGGCTACGAAACGTTCCACATCCCTTGGCTGTGATACATCTGCTGTAATCGCCAATACTTCAGCACCTAAACCCTGGGCTTCTTGTTTGACTTTTTCTAGCCTATGCTCGGATCTTGAGCAGATGGCAAGTCTTGCTCCTTCCTTCGCAAAAGCCATTGTTAATGCTTTACCTAAGCCTTTAGAGGCACCAGTTATCATGACTACTTTTTTATTCATTTTGAATCATCTCTCCTTATTAGCTTGTTATATTAAGCATAAAGAGGATTAACAAAATTTCCCTCGGAAGAAAGCTTGAACTTTACCTACAACTTTTGGATGAGAAATAGGGGGAAGATGATCTGAATGCATTTTGTGTTAACCTTTGGGGGCTTTTATCAAGAGGAGAAACCTTGTGGCAGCATAATGCAAAAAGACGGAGGAAATGGTGCATTCCTCCGTCTTCTATATTAATCGTCGTATCCTTGCATGGAATCGATATGGCTGGCAATCATGGCAATGATGGTTGGAGCTTCTTCTTTTGTGAAAATGAAATTCGTTTCGTCTTTGATCATTTCGTCATCCTCTGTCCAAATTCGATTGATGCGGCGAAGGACTCCGTCTCCTGTATCCTGCACAAGCCCAAACTGATAGGTGACTTCTACATCATCTTCCATCAGGAAGGCTGTAACCTCGGGAGTTTCCCACTCGACATCAATTTCCTCGAGAATATCGTCCTCATCTATCAGCTCCGCCACATATAGCTCATCATCTTCATGAATTCCCTCATCTTCATAATATACAGTATCGTCATCCTCCGTTGCATAAACGACATCGAGTTCGTCTTCATCGTCGTTTGTGTAATCGTGGAAGCCCTGGTGAACCGCATCGACAATATCATCAATATCTGAAAGAATGACACGCGCCGGCTGCCCCAGGTCTTCATCAATGGTTTCCGTATAAAACTCCTCATTATGCGGGTCAAAGTATAATATATAGAAATAATCTCTTTCGCCATCATCATAATCCACAAAGAACTGAATCCGCGGATGTTTCGCGCCTCTCTCAACAGCCATCTGGCCTTCCTGATCATATTTTTCACAAATAGACTCAAGATGGTCCTGCAGCTCTCCAACTACCCGGTCAAACCATTCCATAGACATAGAAATCATCCCTTCCTCTGTATTCTCGATTAGCTTGCCCTAATATGAACATATTCTGTGTTAGTAAATTAGAGGAAATAGAGCAGGCGGCTCGCACGAGGCATAGAGAGTAGATAATAGCGTCTACATTGCCCGAAAGCTCGGGAACTAAGTCAAAACGGTAAAAGAAAAGCCTCTGCATTGCCCGAAAACGCAGGAACGAAGTCAAAACGGTAAAAGGAAAGTCTTTTCATTGCACCACAATCCAAAAACCTCCCCAACTCAAAGAAAAACCGCCTGTAATCTAACGCTCAGGCGGTCTACTTTATAAGCCAAGCAAGTCTCCAGCCAACTCCGGAAAATCAATAAAAGGATTTCGGTTCCCCTGGAGTTCCTGTATTGCGGCATTCCGATGCTTTTCATATAGAGTAACAGGGTGTTCCTGATGCCAGCCAAGCAGAAGCTTGAAGTCCATCTGTGCATCAAGCTTGATGACATCCATATATCTTATTGCAAAATAAAAAACGGCTCTCGCGACAATACCCTTGCCATATTCCGGTTCGAATTTCCCTTCTTCCACCATGCCGCAGCCAGACCTAATGCCTGAAGCAGCAAGTTCAGGTTCATAGGATGAGAAATCATGATAAGGGTGATTGCTTCTCATGCTGTTGCAGGCTGGCTCACAGGTAAACAAGTGGTGGAGGTCGCCTCGCATTGGCTCATCACCATCAAACCATGATTGTGGAACAACATGTTCAGTATTAAAAAGAATATCAGAACTGGCTGTAAATCCTCCTTGCCTAAGAGTCTCCATGAGTCGCAAATCCTCCTCAATCACCTCGACAGGGTCAAGGTTTTGTCCTGAATACAGGCTCTTCAGCTGAAGGTTCTCCTGCAAGTCCACCCATGGATAAACGTAATCATGCGGCGAATACTTTAAATGGGAGGAATGTGTCCGGACCAGCAGAGAATGGAGCTCTTTTGGTGTAAAAGCAGTATCGCAATAATACTCATTGCGAACTCGAGCATCCAGCTCTGCATCATAATACGATTTATTCTCGATGTTATGGATATACGCCTCACTAGCCGAAAGAATCATATCGCATCCATAACCATCGTTTTAAAGCTCTGGTCGAAGATTTCAGCCAGATGCTCAGGCACAGTCAGGTAAACAAGACCGTTGCCCTCCAGCTTTGGTGAGTTACCGAGCGGGACTGTCCGCTTGACCAGTTGCGCGTACAACTCTGGTTCTGTCAATTCTCGCTCAAAATGGGCTTTTGCATATGTCTTGATCAATGCCAGTGCACCGGATACGTGCGGAGCAGCCATAGAGGTACCGCTCAAAGTCGCGTATTTTCCATTGAGGTAGGTTGAAGTGATTCGCTCACCGGGAGCCACGACATCAATTTCATTATGGGAGTTGGTAAAATCGGATGAGCCTCGTTCAAGGTTTACAGCTCCAACACTGATGACTTCGTTATATGCACCAGGGTAGGCGAATTCATTGGTAGAATCGTCGCCATCTCCCTCATTGCCAGCAGCACAAACGACGAGGATATTCTTTTTAACAGCGGCTTGAATTGCCTCGTGCAATTCGGGTACGTCAGCTGGTCCGCCAAGCGACATCGAGATAATATCTGCTTCCTGCTCAATGGCATAGTGAATTCCATTGATAATCCATTCATACCTGCCTGAACCGGCCTTGTTCAACACCTTTACAATCAGCAGCCCGGCTTCTGGGGCAACGCCGATGACGCCAGACTCATTTTCCTGAGCGGCAATCGTGCCTGCCACATGTGTACCATGACCATTGTAGTCCGTATAAAGATCAGGGTTGCCACGGTCATCATCTGTAAAATTCCTTCCGCCAATGATTCGGTCCTTTAAATCAGGGTGTGTCGTTTCACAGCCAGTATCCAATACAGCAACCTTAATTCCTTTTCCTTTTGTTTCATTCCAAAGCTTGGGTGCCTGGATCAGCTCAACACCTTTTGGCACCTCTTTGATTTCCTCCGCTTCATCAATCACGGTATAAGGAATAACGTGAACACCTTGCTCCATTTCTTTCCCTCCTTAGAGATTAAATTGAAGCGAGTTCTAGTTGTGATAATAAGTCTAACAATTCTGACTATTAATTAAAAGGACCGATAGTAGGGTATTTGCTAGAAATGAATAACCATAATTGGGCATTTCATCCTAACAGGATTGCTGAAATCTTATTCAGTAAACGTCTGTGAAAACTGGAAAAGGAATCGTCGGTTGATATTGCATTACACCCTTCAAGAGGTTGAACACTACTTCTTAAGGGGTGAGAATACTTTGAACGTCGTAACGACATTTGTAGATAAAAGAAAACAAAAACAAGTGAAATATGAGCGAGCGATGCTCCGTGAATTATCCATCAACATCCTGCAGGGCAGGGTGAAACAATATTTTGGCTCATCAAGGCTGACCTCGAACCTGATCATGAATTCAGGAATCGAAGAAGCTTGTTATGATGTAGCGATAGAAGCCTATTTACTTGGTGCCAAGTTCAGCCGGTTTGGGTATTTCGGTGAACCAATAGAGGCAGTTAAACCTCGCTGTGAAAAAGAAGAGCGCCATTTGATTGACACCTTATATAACTTTTTCCTATTTTGGGGGAAGGGTGAAGAGGGAGCCGGTTCCGAAGAGCTTTATTATTTATGCGAACAGTATGTCGACAGCTGGTGGAGAGAAGGATTCATGAAGGGTGAAAAGAAGTATAAGCTAAGATTGCACTAGCAGCAATAGTTCTAAATCATCTACCTGTCCCATATAGTTTATTATCAGGGACTAGCTGGGGAGAGGATGGTTTAGAACATGCTGAAGAAACTCAAAATCGGATTATTTGCAGCCGGCCTTGCCGTGCTTTTCCTAATATTGCAGTATGACTTTGCCGACAATGATTCTTGGGAATCCTGGAACCTGCCGCTTTCGGGGAAAATCATCTATCTTGACCCAGGGCATGGAGGGGTTGATCCCGGAGCAGGGGAAGAGGAACCCTTTGAAAAAGATATCGCGCTCAATGTTTCCCTGAAATTGCGGGATTATCTCCAGCAACAGGGGGCTCTCGTCATTATGACGCGCGAAACAGATGTCGACCTAGCGGATAAAGGCCTTAAAGGCTACAGTAAGCGAAAGGTACAGGATTTAAAAAGAAGACTGGATTTGATTAATGAATCCGAAGCTGATTTTTTTGCGACGATCCATTTGAATGCGATTCCCTCATCAAAATGGAAAGGGGCGCAAACATTCTACTCCACTAATTACAAAGAAAACAAACGCGCCGCCAAACTAATCCAGGACGAATTACGCAGGAACCTTGAAAACACAGATCGAGATGCAAAGGCAGCGAATAGCATCTATTTGCTGAAGCATACCAATAAGCCGGGTGTACTGGTCGAAATCGGATTTTTATCCAATCCGCAGGAAGCGGCAAACCTGAAAGATGAAGCCTATCAGGAAAAGATAGCGGCCTCCATTTATGACGGGATGCTCCGTTATTTTACAGATGAACAGAAATTTTGGGAAAAATAAAGAAGGGTCATGGGATCCTTCTTTTCTCATGGGGACTTTTATTTATAGGTTATTCTGATTGATATTGGTAAAAATATCTTTCAGAAATGTGTGATAGGTTTAACACTTAGGAATTTTATCAATATGTTATACTGTCCTTGGAGATAAATTTTTACAGAGGAAGGTGTCATTATGTTAACTGAAGCAAAGGTGCGAGAAAGTTTAAAAGACCTTAAGGAACCATTTTTACATAAAACACTCGAAGAAATAAATGCAATCGAAGAAATCAAAATCAAAGAAGAGAAGAATCATGTAAGCGTTAAAATAGCTATCGCGAAAACAGGTACAGCTGAACAGCTGCAGCTGCAGACGGAGATTGTCAATATTTTAAAAGGCGCCGGAGCGGCATCAGTTGGCTTGCGCTTCTCTGAACTTCCTGCAGAAGTTCTTTCGAAGTTCCAGACAGCGGCTCCTGAAGAAGAGGAAGGCCTGCTTTCTCCTAATAACCAAACAACGTTCATTGCGATTGCGAGCGGAAAAGGCGGAGTAGGGAAATCAACGGTATCCGTGAACCTTGCTGTCTCTCTTGCGCGTTTAGGTAAAAAAGTCGGACTTGTTGATGCGGACATCTATGGTTTCAGTGTTCCTGACATGATGGGCATCACAAAACGCCCGGTTGTAAGAGGGGAAAGAATCATTCCTGTTGAAAGGCACGGAGTAAAGGTCATCTCCATGGGATTCTTTGTGGAAGATAATGCACCGATCATCTGGCGCGGGCCAATGCTTGGTAAAATGCTGAACAGCTTCTTCAATGAAGTTGAATGGGGAGAGCTCGACTATCTCCTATTGGACCTGCCTCCAGGAACAGGGGACGTGGCGTTGGATGTGCACACCATGCTGCCATCATGTAAAGAAATCATCGTTACTACACCACACCCGACAGCGGCATTTGTTGCGGCACGTGCTGGTGCGATGGCGCTTCGAACAGAACATGAGATCCTAGGTGTCATTGAAAACATGTCCTACTTTGAAAGCAAGCTGACCGAGGAAAAAGAATATGTCTTTGGACAAGGCGGCGGCGAAAAGTTAGCGGACGAGCTTAATACACAGCTGTTAGGCAAACTGCCATTAGGCCAGCCAACATGGAATGAAGAAGACTTTGCACCATCCATTTATCAGGAAGACGATAAAATTGGAGCGATTTATACGAATATTGCCCAGCAAGTTGTGCAAATGCTTGAAAAATAATAAGAGAGCCTCTCCGTTATCTGGAGAGGCTCATTTACTTATAATCAGCTAAAGCGGTTGTCGGGCTGACCAAAGGCTAATACAATCATTACTGTCCTCCAGAACCTCCGCCTGATTCTTCGCCGCCACCGCCTCCGGAACCTCCGCCGCCTTCTTCGGAGCCACCTTCAGGTTTCTGAGTTGGCATTTCCTCAGCAGCTTTGACAATCAATGCCTGAAGCTTTGCTTTGAATAATGGGCTTTCAAAGGTTTCAGTCATGACCTTTTGCAAATGCTCCCGGTATTCTTTGCTTTTCAGCAAAGTGGTCAATTCCTTTTCAAGCTCCGGGTCTTTCATTACCTCAATCATCATGCCCTTATATTCTGGATCCTTCATAAGATCCTTTAACAGCTTTTCATTTTCCTTCTTCATGCTTTTTGCAACGCTCTCAGCGAATTTTGGATCTTCAAAGGATTTTTTCCAAAACTCCATGCCTTTTTCGGATGTCATTGTTTTTTCGACTGTATCAATTACGACCGGCTGGTCCATTATTAGCTTTTCCTTCATGCCATCGTCACCCATGACTTCCTGAATCGCTTTTTTGCCATCGTCAGTCTTCAGGATATCGACAACCATCTTCTTTGTTTCCTCATAATCGACTTGCCCCCCTGCTGACTCGGCTGGAGCAGCGCAGCCGGCAGCTAAAAGTAAAAAGGAAGCAGGGAGTATATACTTCATGAGTTTCTTCATCTTCCATTCCCCTTTCACATAGACAGCCCTAATTTTAGGATGAGTAAAATGACAAATTGTTATACACGAATAACGACACCTAGATTTTTCAAATCCTCATTGGTACAATCAAATAGTGAAGTTTAATTTGGTTTTGGGGGAAAAAATCGTGACAAGCCGTAATTGGGTACATTTATTTCTCACCACCCTGGTTGTTGGAGCGGTGACAACTGCTGTGGTTGGTTTTATTGTCCGCTGGAGTGAATTCCAGCAGCTATTAAGTGATTTCAACATTCTTGAATTCCTTTCAATTTTAGTATGGCTAATGGGTGTTGGTCTTATATTTAGCATTCTTAGCCAAATGGGTTTCTTTGCATATTTGACGGTACATCGCTTTGGTCTTGGAATTTTTAAATCTCTATGGAATCCAGTACAGGTTCTGTTGATTGCCTTTGTATTGTTTGACCTTGTATATCTGCGTTTTACCATATTTGCGGAAAGCGGCGAGAGTATCATTTCCTATTTGGGCCTCGCGGTGATCGTACTGGCAGCGGGGCTGATTGTGGCGTTCATGAAGGTTAAGCAGACAAATAAAGAGGCATTTATACCAGCATTATTTTTCATGGTTGTCGTAACGGTGATTGAATGGGTGCCGGTCCTCCGAGTGAACGAGCATAGCTGGCTATATCTCATGCTATTCCCATTATTAGTATGTAATGCCTATCAGCTATTGGTTCTGCATAAGCTTAACCAGAGGTCACTCCAGGAACGGAAAGCCCTTGAAGAAAAGGCTAAGACAAAGACAAAAACAAGTAAAAAGGCACAAAAAAAGCCGTCCAACGCATAGTTGGACGGTTATTTTATTTCTGCTGATTTAGAGTCACCATTGGCGATCATTTCTGAAACTGTGACCATTTTCAAATTTTTCGACCTGATGTCTTTTAAGACCAGAGGAAGTGCTTCCGCTGTTTGCTTAGCTGAATCAGAAGCATGCATTAACAGGATATCTCCTTTTTTTGCTTTAGAAGCATTCGCGGCGATTACATCAGTACCAGGATTCGTCCAATCCTTTGTGTCAAGACTCCAGTGGACTACCGTATATCCAAGGCGCTCAGCAATTTTCAGTGTCCGTTGGTCAAAGTGACCGGTAGGGGCCCGCAGCAGCTCAATGTTCTTAACATTAAGCTTTTTAAATGCCTCCTGAGCCTTTAGGATATCACGCCTGATTTTATCATCCTCAAGATCGGTATAATCCTTATACTCATAGCCCAGCATACCAATTTCATAACCTTCTTTCACCATTCGGTTCACCAAGTCTGGATGCCTTTCTGCCCAGGAGCCTGATAAGAAGAAGGTTACCGCTCCTGCTTTCTCTTTCTTCAGGACGTCAAGGATCGGTTCCGCTTTTTCATCGCCCCAGCCAATATTAAAGGTCAAAGCCAAATCCTTTTCTCCTTTGTAGATGGCCTTAGGACCGTCCTTAGCTGAAAAAGCAGGGATTTGCACCATGTTTTCCATGTAAAAAAACCAAGCTGTAAAAAAGGCTGCAATTACAATGACAAAAGCTGTTTTAATCGACTTCGCATTCATTACGTAAAAGAAATTCATTTTTTCACCACCTCGTCCAATGCACTCCTTGTCTAATTTTTATTCTCCAGTTCAAAAAGATATGATAATAAAAAATCAGATTATAAAAATAAGCGAAAAAGACAACACTACAATCACTATGTGAAAATGAACAGGAGTGTATGTATGCTTGGTGTTCTGATTAATGAGAAGGAACTGAAGGAGCTAGAATATTTAATAAAGAGGGAGATGGATGAAATCCTATTCGATCTCAAGGATGATCGCATTGATCATGTAGTGAAGAGATCCATGAAAGAAAGATATCAAATTCTGTTTTCTCTTTTTAAAAGAGTAGCATCACCAAAGGAATGTCTTAAGTATATGCCAGCAAAGAAAAGCATGTATAAAGGTCAATAAACAAGCGGGAAAACTTTTTTCGTAATTTTTATTGACGGAAAGAAATTATCCTGTTATATTAATAAACGTCGCTGCTGAGCCACTCGGAAACACGGTGATTCGGCGGTAAAAATAATAAAAATGTGGTTGACACTAAATCGGTCACATGTTATATTATGAAAGTCGCTTATGAGCGGCAAGACAACGAAATTGCTCTTTGAAAACTAAACAAACAAGCGTCAACAAACAATAAATGATCATGTTTCTTCTATAAGAACATGAGCCAACGTTTTAACTTATGAGCTAAACTCATAACTCTTTTTTGGAGAGTTTGATCCTGGCTCAGGACGAACGCTGGCGGCGTGCCTAATACATGCAAGTCGAGCGGATCTTCATTAGCTTGCTTTTGAAGATCAGCGGCGGACGGGTGAGTAACACGTGGGCAACCTGCCTGTAAGACTGGGATAACTTCGGGAAACCGGAGCTAATACCGGATAATCCTTTCCCTCACATGAGGGAAAGCTGAAAGACGGTTTCGGCTGTCACTTACAGATGGGCCCGCGGCGCATTAGCTAGTTGGTGAGGTAACGGCTCACCAAGGCAACGATGCGTAGCCGACCTGAGAGGGTGATCGGCCACACTGGGACTGAGACACGGCCCAGACTCCTACGGGAGGCAGCAGTAGGGAATCTTCCGCAATGGACGAAAGTCTGACGGAGCAACGCCGCGTGAACGATGAAGGCTTTCGGGTCGTAAAGTTCTGTTGTTAGGGAAGAACAAGTACCGGAGTAACTGCCGGTACCTTGACGGTACCTAACCAGAAAGCCACGGCTAACTACGTGCCAGCAGCCGCGGTAATACGTAGGTGGCAAGCGTTGTCCGGAATTATTGGGCGTAAAGCGCGCGCAGGCGGTTCCTTAAGTCTGATGTGAAAGCCCCCGGCTCAACCGGGGAGGGTCATTGGAAACTGGGGAACTTGAGTGCAGAAGAGGAGAGCGGAATTCCACGTGTAGCGGTGAAATGCGTAGAGATGTGGAGGAACACCAGTGGCGAAGGCGGCTCTCTGGTCTGTAACTGACGCTGAGGCGCGAAAGCGTGGGGAGCGAACAGGATTAGATACCCTGGTAGTCCACGCCGTAAACGATGAGTGCTAAGTGTTAGAGGGTTTCCGCCCTTTAGTGCTGCAGCAAACGCATTAAGCACTCCGCCTGGGGAGTACGGCCGCAAGGCTGAAACTCAAAGGAATTGACGGGGGCCCGCACAAGCGGTGGAGCATGTGGTTTAATTCGAAGCAACGCGAAGAACCTTACCAGGTCTTGACATCCTCTGACAACCCTAGAGATAGGGCGTTCCCCTTCGGGGGACAGAGTGACAGGTGGTGCATGGTTGTCGTCAGCTCGTGTCGTGAGATGTTGGGTTAAGTCCCGCAACGAGCGCAACCCTTGATCTTAGTTGCCAGCATTCAGTTGGGCACTCTAAGGTGACTGCCGGTGACAAACCGGAGGAAGGTGGGGATGACGTCAAATCATCATGCCCCTTATGACCTGGGCTACACACGTGCTACAATGGATGGAACAAAGGGCCGCAAAACCGCGAGGTCGAGCCAATCCCATAAATCCATTCTCAGTTCGGATTGCAGGCTGCAACTCGCCTGCATGAAGCCGGAATCGCTAGTAATCGCGGATCAGCATGCCGCGGTGAATACGTTCCCGGGCCTTGTACACACCGCCCGTCACACCACGAGAGTTTGTAACACCCGAAGTCGGTGGGGTAACCTTTTGGAGCCAGCCGCCTAAGGTGGGACAGATGATTGGGGTGAAGTCGTAACAAGGTAGCCGTATCGGAAGGTGCGGCTGGATCACCTCCTTTCTAAGGATATTGCCGTAAAGGCAATCGGAATGCGAATCTTTCGATTCGTACTGTGGATGTAATCCACATAGTTGTACGCTTGTTTGTTTAGTTTTGAGGGAGCAATTCTCTCAAAGCTTTTTTGTTCCTTGAAAACTAGATAATCGTAAGTAAGAAGAACCAAGAAAAAACCGAGTGATCGCCATTTTAGTTTTTCTCTCTATTTAATAGAGAAATGACCTTTTAGGTTAAGTTAGAAAGGGCGCACGGTGGATGCCTTGGCACTAGGAGCCGATGAAGGACGGGACTAACACCGATATGCTTCGGGGAGCTGTAAGTAAGCTTTGATCCGGAGATTTCCGAATGGGGAAACCCACTGTTCGTAATGGAACAGTATCTTTGCCTGAATACATAGGGCATTGAAGGCAGACCCGGGGAACTGAAACATCTAAGTACCCGGAGGAAGAGAAAGCAAACGCGATTCCCTGAGTAGCGGCGAGCGAAACGGGACATAGCCCAAACCAAGAGGCTTGCCTCTTGGGGTTGTAGGACACTCAACATGGAGTTACAAAGGAACGGGGTAGATGAAGTGGTCTGGAAAGGCCCGTCAGAGAAGGTAAAAACCCTGTAGTTGAAACTTCGTTCCCTCCTGAGTGGATCCTGAGTACGGCGGGACACGAGAAATCCCGTCGGAAGCTGGGAGGACCATCTCCCAAGGCTAAATACTCCCTAGTGACCGATAGTGAACCAGTACCGTGAGGGAAAGGTGAAAAGCACCCCGGAAGGGGAGTGAAAGAGATCCTGAAACCGTGTGCCTACAAGTAGTCAGAGCCCGTTCATGGGTGATGGCGTGCCTTTTGTAGAATGAACCGGCGAGTTACGATTACATGCAAGGTTAAGTTGAGAAGACGGAGCCGCAGCGAAAGCGAGTCTGAATAGGGCGAATGAGTATGTGGTCGTAGACCCGAAACCAGGTGATCTACCCATGTCCAGGGTGAAGGTTGGGTAACACCAACTGGAGGCCCGAACCCACGCACGTTGAAAAGTGCGGGGATGAGGTGTGGGTAGCGGAGAAATTCCAATCGAACTTGGAGATAGCTGGTTCTCTCCGAAATAGCTTTAGGGCTAGCCTCACGTTGTAAGAGTCTTGGAGGTAGAGCACTGTTTGGACTAGGGGCCCTCATCGGGTTACCGAATTCAGACAAACTCCGAATGCCAAAGACTTATCCGTGGGAGTCAGACTGCGAGTGATAAGATCCGTAGTCAAAAGGGAAACAGCCCAGACCACCAGCTAAGGTCCCAAAGTATACGTTAAGTGGAAAAGGATGTGGAGTTGCTTAGACAACCAGGATGTTGGCTTAGAAGCAGCCACCATTTAAAGAGTGCGTAATAGCTCACTGGTCGAGTGACTCTGCGCCGAAAATGTACCGGGGCTAAACGTATCACCGAAGCTGTGGATTGACATCTTAGATGTCAGTGGTAGGAGAGCGTTCTAAGGGCGTTGAAGTCAGACCGTAAGGACTGGTGGAGC
Organism: Mesobacillus jeotgali; assembly: GCF_014856545.2. Taxonomy (NCBI): domain Bacteria; kingdom Bacillati; phylum Bacillota; class Bacilli; order Caryophanales; family Bacillaceae; genus Mesobacillus; species Mesobacillus jeotgali. The sequence continues at coordinate 173,668 of NZ_CP109811.1, forward strand.
GCTTAGAAGTGAGAATGCCGGTATGAGTAGCGAAAGATGGGTGAGAATCCCATCCACCGAATGCCTAAGGTTTCCTGAGGAAGGCTCGTCCTCTCAGGGTTAGTCGGGACCTAAGCCGAGGCCGAAAGGCGTAGGCGATGGACAACAGGTTGATATTCCTGTACCACCTCTTTATCGTTTGAGCAATGGGGGGACGCAGGAGGATAGGGTAAGCGCGCTGTTGGATATGCGCGTCTAAGCAGTTAGGCTGCAAGTGAGGCAAATCCCGCTTGCGTGAAGGCTGAGCTGTGACAGCGAGGGAAATATAGTACCGAAGTTCCTGATTCCACACTGCCAAGAAAAGCCTCTAGCGAGATAAAAGGTGCCCGTACCGCAAACCGACACAGGTAGGCGAGGAGAGAATCCTAAGGTGAGCGAGAGAACTCTCGTTAAGGAACTCGGCAAAATGACCCCGTAACTTCGGGAGAAGGGGTGCTCATTTGGGTGAATAGCCCGGATGAGCCGCAGTGAATAGGCCCAGGCGACTGTTTAGCAAAAACACAGGTCTCTGCGAAGCCGCAAGGCGAAGTATAGGGGCTGACGCCTGCCCGGTGCTGGAAGGTTAAGAGGAGGGGTTAGCTCACGCGAAGCTCTGAATCGAAGCCCCAGTAAACGGCGGCCGTAACTATAACGGTCCTAAGGTAGCGAAATTCCTTGTCGGGTAAGTTCCGACCCGCACGAAAGGCGTAACGATCTGGGCACTGTCTCAACGAGAGACTCGGTGAAATTATAGTACCTGTGAAGATGCAGGTTACCCGCGACAGGACGGAAAGACCCCGTGGAGCTTTACTGTAGCCTGATATTGAATTTTGGTACAGCTTGTACAGGATAGGTAGGAGCCTGAGAAACCGGAGCGCCAGCTTCGGTGGAGGCGTCGGTGGGATACTACCCTGGCTGTATTGAAATTCTAACCCACGCCCCTGATCGGGGCGGGAGACAGTGTCAGGTGGGCAGTTTGACTGGGGCGGTCGCCTCCTAAAGAGTAACGGAGGCGCCCAAAGGTTCCCTCAGAATGGTTGGAAATCATTCGCAGAGTGTAAAGGCACAAGGGAGCTTGACTGCGAGACCTACAAGTCGAGCAGGGACGAAAGTCGGGCTTAGTGATCCGGTGGTTCCGCATGGAAGGGCCATCGCTCAACGGATAAAAGCTACCCCGGGGATAACAGGCTTATCTCCCCCAAGAGTCCACATCGACGGGGAGGTTTGGCACCTCGATGTCGGCTCATCGCATCCTGGGGCTGTAGTCGGTCCCAAGGGTTGGGCTGTTCGCCCATTAAAGCGGTACGCGAGCTGGGTTCAGAACGTCGTGAGACAGTTCGGTCCCTATCCGTCGTGGGCGCAGGAAATTTGAGAGGAGCTGTCCTTAGTACGAGAGGACCGGGATGGACGCACCGCTGGTGTACCAGTTGTCTTGCCAAAGGCATCGCTGGGTAGCTATGTGCGGACGGGATAAGTGCTGAAAGCATCTAAGCATGAAGCCCCCCTCAAGATGAGATTTCCCATAGCGCAAGCTAGTAAGAACCCTGAAAGATGATCAGGTTGATAGGTCAGAGGTGGAAGCGCGGTGACGTGTGGAGCTGACTGATACTAATCGTTCGAGGACTTAACCAAATTGATTACTCGATCTTCTTGTTTTCTTCTTACAAACATTATCTAGTTTTGAGGGAATAAAGTTTTCTTGCGATAGCAAAATATCTTAAATTACCTCTTGAAAAATGCATAAAAGGCAGTATAATAAATATTGTCCTTAAAAATTGTCTGGTGGCGATGGCGAGAAGGTCACACCCGTTCCCATACCGAACACGGAAGTTAAGCTTCTCAGCGCCGATGGTAGTTGGGGGTTTCCCCCTGTGAGAGTAGGACGCCGCCAGGCAATGATGCATGATCATCTTGGATAAGTTCTAAGATGTGGCATTCGAATCATCTGCAAGAGTTATGAAAAATACCATTATTCCGCAGTAGCTCAGTGGTAGAGCACTCGGCTGTTAACCGAGCGGTCGTAGGTTCGAATCCTACCTGCGGAGCCATTATCTCTAAATGACGTAAGTCATTTGAGCTGGCAGCAAAATGCTTCCATAGCTCAGCAGGTAGAGCACTTCCATGGTAAGGAAGAGGTCAGCGGTTCGAGCCCGCTTGGAAGCTCTGAAAATACTATTATATGGCCCCTTGGTCAAGCGGTTAAGACACCGCCCTTTCACGGCGGTAACACGGGTTCGAATCCCGTAGGGGTCACCAAGATTTTTTTGCGACAGCGAAGTTGAATATGGAGGATTAGCTCAGCTGGGAGAGCATCTGCCTTACAAGCAGAGGGTCGGCGGTTCGATCCCGTCATCCTCCACCATTTATTCTTATATAACTTTCCTTAATGCCGGTGTAGCTCAATTGGTAGAGCAACTGACTTGTAATCAGTAGGTTGGGGGTTCAAGTCCTCTCGCCGGCACCATCTTTCTAACTTACCTGAATAAACTTCAGCGGAAAGATGCGAAAAGTCCCGAAGGGATTTTGAGCATGTACCTAGTTAGGAAGTTCTATTATGTGGAGGGGTAGCGAAGTGGCTAAACGCGGCGGACTGTAAATCCGCTCCCTCAGGGTTCGGCGGTTCGAATCCGTCCCCCTCCACCATTTTAATACATATTAAAATTGGACAAGCTACTAATGTCCTTTTTATTTTTTCATTGGGCTATAGCCAAGCGGTAAGGCAACGGACTTTGACTCCGTCATGCGTTGGTTCGAATCCAGCTAGCCCAGCCATTTTTGAGCCATTAGCTCAGTCGGTAGAGCATCTGACTTTTAATCAGAGGGTCGAAGGTTCGAGTCCTTCATGGCTCACTCATGTTAAGACCCCTAAGAATGAACTTAATCCTTTATTTTTAGGGGTCTTATCTATATAATAAAATCATGCGGAAGTAGTTCAGTGGTAGAATACAACCTTGCCAAGGTTGGGGTCGCGGGTTCGAATCCCGTCTTCCGCTCCAAATGGGGCCTTAGCTCAGCTGGGAGAGCGCCTGCCTTGCACGCAGGAGGTCAGCGGTTCGATCCCGCTAGGCTCCACCATCACACTACATAAATACCATTTCAGCCATAAATCCAACGGATTTATGGCTTTTTTATTTTTATCCAATAGAGTTTAGACAAGTTTGAAGGAGAAGAGACCAAAGCTATCAAGAAAAAGCCGTTATTCTGACAGTTTACAGGGGGTAAAGCCTAGAGCTGTCCAGAATACTACCTATTAATCCGACAGCATTTGCTTTTTCTCATTTTTCTCATATTTCAAGTCTATTCCAATTCGCCGGTGAAGCTGTTATAAATTTTTCATATTAAGTATCCTTACCCAATAAATTCGCTCAATTCCAAACCGTATATATATTCATGAAATTGTCCGGTTGAGTCATTTGAATGAAAGCGTTTAAAATAAGGAGTAGACGAGAGATAGCAAGGGGGAGAAAACAATGAAGAAACTTTCGATTATTGGTATGCCGATGGATTTGGGTCAGATGAGAAGGGGAGTCGACATGGGCCCAAGTGCAATCCGTTATGCTGGAATAAATGAAAGACTGAGAGTGTTATTTGATGAGATAGAGGATTTGGGAGATATCGCAGTTGGCAGACCTGAGGTGAAGATTGATCCTAACAGCAATCTTCGCAACCTGGAATTAGTTGCTGAGAAAAATAGTTTGCTTGCTGATGAGGTAGACAGGATTATAGAATCAGGATCATTCCCGCTTGTATTAGGCGGTGATCATAGCATTGCGATCGGGACATTGGCAGGTGTATCCAAGCATTATAAGAACCTGGGTGTCATCTGGTATGATGCGCATGGTGACTTGAATACAGCGGAAACTTCTCCGTCTGGTAATATCCACGGAATGCCGCTGGCTGCGAGCCTGGGTTTGGGTCATGAAATGCTGACTCAATTAGGCGGATTCGCGCCAAAAGTAAAGGCGGAAAACATTGTCATTATCGGAGCACGTGCGCTGGATGAGGGTGAGAAGGACCTGATTAAGGAAATGGGCATTAAAGTGTTCACAATGCACGAAATCGATCGCCTAGGAATGGCAGCGGTCATTGAGGAAACAGTCAACTATCTTAAAGATAAGACGGATGGTGTCCACCTTTCTCTTGATCTGGATGGGCTGGATCCAACAGATGCACCTGGTGTCGGTACGCCGGTAACGGGAGGCATCAGTTATCGTGAAAGCCATCTGGCAATGGAGATGCTGGCTGAATCAAAAATCATCACATCAGCTGAATTTGTCGAAGTCAACCCAATCCTTGATGAAAAGAACAAGACAGCTGTCGCGGCAGTGGCGTTGATGGGGTCTTTATTTGGTGAAAAACTTCTGTAATGTCCATATAGTTTGGGAATAGACTCATATTAGTGAGAAAAAATAGGAGCAGCGGCCAGGTGGCTGCTGCTCTCTTATTATTAATATAGGAATGTCTTTTTTGAAGATAAGTGATAATATTTATTTAGTAAATGGTCGAGTTTAGTGCTGATGTCTACAACCCGTTGATTTGCCAGCGAGGTTTTTGCGGCTAATTCAACCATTTCTTTACGGCAATTTTCAATATCCTTCAGCAACGTTTCTGCACACATTGATTATTTCCTCGCTTTCACTGAAATATAGTTCATTTATACCCCTGAAAAAAACTTTTTAAACCAAACTGGTAAAAATTTGTTAAAATTGACTTAGCGTGCTTTTTCGCAAAATAAGTCAGTTAGTAGATGATTTTGTCAATTACATACATAAATAAAGTTTTTATAAAAAAAAACGAAACCTTTTACGGAATCGATTCGTATATCGATTAGCCGCATGAAGCGCGGAGGTAAACTAATGGAGACAATCGTAAAACACAGAATAAAGCAAGTACTCAAGGGAGACCAGAATGCCTATGGAGAGATTGTTGAGGTATACAAGGACAAGGTATTCCAACTTTGCTACCGTATGCTCGGGAATCGGCACGAGGCAGAAGATATTGCACAGGAGGCTTTTATCCGTGCATATATCAATATTAACAGCTTCAATCAAAACTTGAAGTTTTCTACATGGCTGTATAGAATAGCTACTAACCTATGTATTGACCGGATCCGCAAAAAGAAACCGGATTATTTCCTTGATGCGGAAGTACCTGGAACAGAAGGCTTGACGATGTATTCCCAGGTTCCATCTGAAACACCCTTACCAGAGGATGAAGTAGAAAGTATCGAATTGCATGATACCATCCAAAAAGAAATATCAAAACTACCCGATAAATATCGGTCTGTAATCGTATTAAAGTATATTGAAGAACTTAGCCTCAATGAGATCAGTGAAATACTGGATTTGCCGCTTGGCACGGTGAAGACGAGGATCCATCGAGGAAGAGAAGCCTTAAGGCAGCAGTTGCGACACGTATAAGGTGAGGTGAAAGAATATGAAATGTTCCGAACAAATTATCGACTATATGCATGAATACTTAGATGAAGAAATCTCCGAAGAACATGAAAAGGTACTAAGAGAGCACCTGCAAAGCTGTTCAGATTGCCAGGAATACTTCAGGGAGATGAATAAGTCAATCGCTCTTGTGCAGAGCACTTCCCATATCCAGGCACCAGATGATTTTACTTCAAAAGTGATGGCCGGCCTGCCGAAGGAAAAGAAAAAGACGGAAATCCAACGCTGGTTCAGGAGCCATCCATTTATAACGGCTGCCTCGCTTTTCCTGGCGTTGATGACTGGCAGCATCTTTTCGACTTGGAATGAAGAACACCAGTTTTCCGTATCGAAGCAGCCTAATCTGATTGTTGAGAATGATACGGTTATCGTACCTGAAGGGGAAGTCGTCAAAGGAGATGTCGTTGTCAGGAATGGCAAGGTGAAAATAGAAGGCGAGGTCCAGGGTAATGTCACAGTGATCAACGGTGAGCTGATCAATGCTGAGAATTATATGGCATCAGCCGGAAATGTCACCGGTGAAATAACAGAGGTTAATGAAGTGTTCGAGTGGATCTGGTACCATATTAAAAAAACAGCTAAAAACACGGCAGATCTTTTTGAGAACGACGAAAAGGAACAGTCATTCCAATAGGAATGGCTGTTTTTTAAGGCTCCCTTTTGCAAGGGTTGGTTGGGGGTCAGCAGCCAAGGTGACATCATTATAATTTGAACAAAGCTTATGGTATAATAAAAAAGTTACCTTTGTTTATAGCTGAAACAGATTGGTCATCTTTTGTATTTTTTACAAAGGGCGATTTTGCTTTGTATGATTTTTTACACCGCATTTTGAAAGGTTTCATCTTTCTGGCTGCTCATTAACTGTGTGCACTCGAAAACCTTGAAGCTGATTTTTTACTTTTCTATAGTTAACAACAAAGATACAAAGAAGCCTTTAAAAAAGGCTGATGAACCTTCAGGGCAGTCTTAGAGACTTCTGAAGGAGCCTTACTAAACTACTGGAGGAAGTGCAATGTCGTTTGCGGATTTCGATTTTTTAGAATATCTAGCTAATATTGTTGACATTCTCCTGGTTTGGTTCGTCATTTACAAGCTGATTGCAATTATTCGAGGTACGAAGGCTGTCCAGCTTTTAAAAGGGATTTTTGTCATCCTGATTGTAAAGTTTATCAGTGATTACTTCGGATTGAATACGCTCAGCTGGATGATGGAACAAGTACTAACCTGGGGATTCCTGGCCATTATCATCATCTTCCAGCCTGAATTGCGGCGGGCACTCGAACAGATCGGCAGAGGGCGGCTTTTTTCCAGAACAGGTCTGCAGGAAGAAGAAGACGAAGAGAAGATGGTGGAGGCTATTATCAAGGCAACCGATTATATGGCCAAGCGCCGGATCGGGGCATTGATCTCAATTGAAAGAGAAACAGGAATGAGTGATTACATAGAGACAGGCATCCAGCTTCAATCAAAAATCTCCTCTGAACTGTTGATTAATCTTTTTATACCGAATACGCCGCTTCATGATGGAGCTGTGGTGATACAGAAAAACATCGTCGCTGCGGCTGCTTGTTATTTGCCGCTGTCGGAAAGTCCTTTCATTTCGAAGGAACTGGGTACAAGGCACAGAGCCGCGCTCGGAATCAGTGAAGTAACCGACAGTATCACAATTGTCGTGTCTGAGGAAACAGGGAATGTATCGGTTACCCGGAATGGCGAACTTTACAGGGACTTGAGCGGGGAAACGCTAAGGGAACTGCTTACAGCCGAGCTGGTTTCGCCATCAAGAATCAAGCAGGCAGCTTCTACCCGCTGGAATTGGAGGGGGAAGAAAAATGGATAAATGGATGGATAATCCCTGGTTCATAAAAGTCGTTGCCCTTGTTCTTGCTGTCCTGCTGTTTGGATCTGTACCTAAAAACGATCCAGATAAGCCTGGCGATGTGAATGTACCATCAGATGAAAAGGTGGAGACGATTGAAGAAGTGCCGGTAAAAAGGATTTATGATACCGATACTTTGGTAGTATCAGGTGTTCCTGAAACAGTTTCCGTCACGCTTCAAGGACCGAAGAATTTGGTGCAGCAGGCGAAGACACTGAGGAACTTCGAAGTGTTCGTTGATTTAACAGATGCCGAAATCGGCAATCAGCGAGTGCCGATCACGATTAAAGATGTCTCAGACCGCCTGACCGTAACCATCGAACCTGGGTATGCAAATGTTTCAATCCAGGAAAAGGTTACGAAGGAATTCAGTGTGGAGGCAGAATTCAACGGGAATATAGTGGAGGAAGGCTATATAGCTGAAAAGCCGTCAGTAAAGCCTAATAAAGTCCAAATAACAGGTGCAAAGGATGTTATCGACAGAATCACGTATGTGAAAGCAACTGTCAATTCTTCCGGGAAGGTGTCAGACACCATCACGCGAGAAGCAAGTATTCTTGCGCTGGATAAAGATATGAATAAACTTGATGTTGTTGTCGAACCTGGCGTTGTCGAGGTAACGATTCCGATTAAAAGCTCAAGCAAAAAGGTACCAATTGATATTGTCCGGAAAGGAACTCCTCCAAGCGGGGTAACAATCGATTCAATCACTTTGGAAACGAAGGAAGCTGAGATCATCGCTGACCCAGGTGTTCTCGAGAAATTTGATCGTGTCAGGGTCGAAGTGGATGTAAGCAAGATTGAGGAGGATACGGAAATCACCCTTCCAGTCATTATTGGTGAAGGAATTGTCCGGGTTTCCCCTGAAACGGTAAAAGTGGCTGTAAAAGTCACAACGGCTTCCGAGATAAACATCTCTAATGTTCCAATAGAAATTGATGGGATGGATGCCGGCTATGAAGTCAATTTCCTTGATCCCGCAGATGGCCAGACTAATTTGACCGTTTCTGGACCGAGTGAGATTGTTTCGGCCCTGTCATCCGATGATTTTAAAGTCTTGATCGATGTGTCGGAACTTGAGGAAGGGAATCATGAAGTCGAGATGAAGGTGACAGCACCTCAAAATATAACGTGGAAGCTGGCTAAAGAAACGGCCAGTATATCGGTTGCGAAAAAAGATGCGTAATGACTGCAATTTTTCATACAAGGAGAGATTCTAAGAATGGGTAAATATTTCGGTACAGACGGAGTACGTGGTGTTGCGAACAGCGAATTAACGCCAGAATTAGCTTTCATGCTTGGACGCTTTGGAGGCTATGTCCTGACAAAGGAGCATGATCGTCCTAAGGTATTGATCGGAAGGGACACTCGTATTTCCGGACATATGCTTGAAGGTGCGCTGGTAGCCGGCCTATTATCAATCGGAGCAGAGGTCATGAGGCTCGGCGTTATCTCAACTCCAGGGGTGGCCTATTTAACGAAAGCTCTTGGCGCGCAGGCTGGCGTCATGATTTCTGCCTCTCACAATCCAATAGCTGATAATGGAATTAAATTCTTTGGGCCGGATGGATATAAGCTGTCTGATGATCAAGAGAATGAAATCGAACAATTGATGGATATGGACAAGGATGAGCTGCCTCGCCCAGTAGGTGCTAATCTTGGACAGGTAAATGATTACTTTGAAGGCGGACAAAAGTACCTTCAGTATCTAAAGCAATCTGTAGATGAAGAATTCACAGGTCTTCATATCGCGCTTGACTGCGCACATGGAGCAACTTCATCATTGGCTACGCATTTATTTGCTGACCTTGATGCTGATACTTCTACAATGGGTGCATCGCCTAACGGTTTGAACATTAATGATGGCGTCGGATCGACACATCCGGAAGCACTTGCTGAATTCGTAAAGGAAAAGGGAGCGGATTTAGGCCTTGCTTTTGACGGAGATGGCGACCGCCTGATTGCGATTGATGAAAAAGGAAACATCGTTGACGGCGACCAGATCATGTATATCTGCGGAAAATTCATGAAGGAACGCGGACAGCTGAAACAAGGTACTGTTGTATCAACTGTGATGAGCAATCTTGGTTTTTACAAAGGCCTTGAGGAAAATGGAGTTCAAAGTGTTCAAACAGCGGTTGGTGACCGTTATGTAGTGGAAGAAATGAAGAAGAACGGCTATAATCTCGGCGGCGAGCAATCCGGCCACATCATCTTCCTGGACTACAACACGACTGGTGATGGCCTGCTTACTGGCCTGCAGCTTGCCAATATCATGAAAGCTACGAAAAAGCCGCTTTCAGAGCTGGCAGGGGAAATGAAGAAATTCCCTCAGGTTCTCGTGAATATCAGAGTGACGGATAAGCACCACGTAACAGATAACGAGAAGGTAAAAGAAGTAATCGAACAGGTTGAAGCAGAAATGAACGGCAACGGCCGTATCCTTGTTCGTCCTTCAGGAACAGAGCCTTTGGTACGTGTCATGGCAGAAGCAGCAACAGCAGAGCTTTGCGAAGAATATGTAAGACGAATTGCTGTCGTGGTTGAAGAAGAAATGGGATTAAAAGAATAATAATCAGTCATATGCATAAGGGCTTCGTCACATAAAAGAGCCCTTATGCATATTTATTTAGGAAGGGAGTTTTCAGTCGTCCGGTATAGGGTAATTGTACGGGAGGGCTGTTTTCCTTTGTTTTCTATTGACGGATAGGTATGTATCATGTATGATAATCCTGTTTTTGAAAAAGGTTGTTTTTTGCCTTGAAAACAATTTTTCGAAAGGTGGGCAGAGGTAGATCAATGGAAAACTAAAAGCGCCAGGACTAATCCCTGACCGAAATTGTGGATTAGTTGACGAGGTGGAGGTTTATCGAAGTTTCGGCGGATGCCTCCCGGCTGAAAGCACAGCCGCGAATTCCATCTTCAAAACATTAGGGCAACTTAATGCACAAAAAGATGGGGATGCTAAAACTAAAGAGGATTGGATTTTTGAAGTCTGACCTCAAACCAATTATATGAGATAAGGGGGCAAGCTGCCCCTATATAAGAGGCTTCTTGCCCCCTGTCGTACAGGAGGAAAAGAAGTTATGTGTGGAATCGTTGGATATATCGGAAGTAATGACTCGAAAGAGATTTTATTAAAAGGTCTGGAAAAGCTTGAGTATAGAGGGTATGACTCTGCGGGGATCGCAGTCATGAACGAAAAAGGAGTTCACGTTTTTAAGGAAAAAGGACGCATCGCGGACCTTCGCAATGCAGTGGACAATGATGTAATGGCCAACGCTGGAATCGGCCATACTCGTTGGGCAACTCACGGTCCTCCAAGCAAGGTGAACGCTCACCCTCACCAGAGCACAACTGGCAGACTGACTCTTGTCCACAATGGTGTCATCGAGAACTATGATCTATTGAAGCGCGAGTATTTGCAGAATGTCGAATTGAAAAGTGAAACAGACACTGAAATTATCGTCCAGTTAATCGAACTGTTCGTAAAAGAAGGTCTGAGCCTGGAAGAAGCCTTCCGTAAGACGCTTACACTTTTACATGGTTCATATGCACTTGCCCTTATAGATGAGCAAAACGAAGACACGATTTTTGTGGCAAAAAACAAGAGCCCGCTTCTAGTCGGCCTTGGCGATGGCTTCAATGTTGTTGCCAGTGATGCAATGGCAATGATTCAGGTAACAAACCAATACGTTGAACTGATGGACAAGGAAATGGTCATTGTCACGAAAGACGAAGTGACAATCAAGAACCTTGAGGGAGAAGTGGTTTCACGCGCTCCTTACACTGCAGAACTTGATGCAAGCGATATTGAAAAGGGAACATACCCGCACTACATGCTCAAGGAAATCGACGAGCAGCCGCTTGTGATGCGTAAAATCATCCAGAACTACCAGGATGGCGAAGGCGCGCTTGAAATCGACTCTGACATCGTCGCTGCGATGAAGGAAGCAGATCGCATCTATATTATCGCTGCTGGTACTTCTTATCATGCAGGTCTTGTCGGCAAGCAGTTCATCGAGAAATTGGCGAAGATTCCTGTTGAAGTTCATATCTCAAGTGAATTCGGCTACAATATGCCACTTCTATCTGAAAAGCCATTGTTCATCTTCATTTCACAGAGCGGAGAAACTGCGGACAGCCGCCAGGTTCTTGTTCAAGTGAAGGAAATGGGCTACAAGGCTTTGACGATTACGAACGTACCAGGTTCAACACTTTCCCGTGAAGCAGATTACACTCTTCTTCTTCATGCTGGTCCGGAAATCGCGGTAGCTTCAACAAAAGCATACACAGCACAGCTTGCTGTCCTGTCAATTTTGGCTGAAGTGACAGCTCGCGGTATGGGCCATGAAGTTGACTTCGACCTTGTACAGGAGCTGGGAATCGTGGCAACAGCGATGGAAGCTCTTTGCGATGACAAAGAAGAATTCGAAAGCATTGCACACGAATACCTGACTGTTACAAGAAACGCATTCTTCATCGGACGCGGAATTGACTTCTACGTGGGACTTGAAGGCGCGTTGAAACTGAAGGAAATCTCGTACATCCAGGCGGAAGGCTTTGCTGGCGGAGAATTGAAGCATGGAACAATTGCTTTGATCGAAGAAGGCACACCAGTCATCGCCCTTGCAACACAAGAATTTGTTAACCTGAGCATCCGTGGAAACGTCAAAGAAGTCGTTGCCCGCGGAGCAAACCCGTGCATCATCTCCATGAACGGACTGGAAACAGACGAAGACCGCTTCGTCATCCCAGAAGTGCACAGCCTATTAACACCTCTTATCTCAGTAATCCCGCTGCAGTTGATCTCATACTACGCAGCGCTGCACCGCGACTGTGACGTCGATAAGCCACGTAATCTGGCTAAATCAGTTACGGTTGAATAAATGTGTGTTGGAACCCAGTCAGCATTTGATGCTGGCTGGGTTTTTTTTGTTTTATTTAAGCCTCTGCATTGCCCGAAAAAGGAGACTGAGCATTAAAACGGTAAAAGAAATGCCTCTTCATTTACCGAAAAAGGAGACTGAGCATTAAAACGGTAAAAGAAACACCTCTGCATTTACCGAAAAAGAAGAATGAGCATTAAAACGGTAAAAGAAATGCCTGTTCATTTACCGAAAAAGGAGACTGAGCATTAAAACGGTAAAAGAAATAGCCTGTTCATTTACCAAAAAAGAAGAATGAGCATTAAAACGGTAAAAGAAACACCTCTGCATTTACCGAAAAAGAAGACTGAGCATTAAAACGGTAAAAGAAATGCCTCTTCATTTACCTAAAAGGGGACTGAGCATTAAAACGGTAAAAGAAACCTCTTCATTACCTGGGACTGACATTAACGTAAAAAAAGCCTGTGCATTACCGAAAAGACTGAGCATTAAAACGGTAAAAGAAATGCCACTCATTTACCTAAAAGGGACTGAGCATTAAAACGGTAAAAGAAACACCTCTGCATTTACCGAAAAAGACTGAGCATTAAAACGGTAACAGAAATGCCTGTTCATTTACCGAAAAAGGAGACTGAGCATTAAAACGGTAAAAGAAATGCCACTTCATTTACCTAAAAAGGGGACTGAGCATTAAAACGGTAAAAGAAACACCTCTGCATTTACCGAAAAAGAAGACTGAGCATTAAAACGGTAAAAGAAACACTTCTGCATTTACCGAAAAAGAAGAATTAGGATTAAAATGGTAAAAGAAATGCCTGTTCATTTACCGAAAAAGGAGACTGAGCATTAAAACGGTAAAAGAAATGCCTCTTCATCCTAAAAAGGGGACTGAACATTAAAACGGTAACAGAAATGCCTGTTCATTTACCGAAAAAGGAGACTGAGCATTAAAACGGTAAAAGAAATGCCTGTGCATTTACCGAAAAAGAAGAATGAGCATTAAAACGGTAAAAGAAATGCCACTTCATTTACCTAAAAAGGGGACTGAGCATTAAAACGGTAAAAGAAACACCTCTGCATTTACCGAAAAAGAAGAATGAGCATTAAAACGGTAAAAGGAGCGTCTCTTCATTTACCGAAAAAGTGAATTAGTGCTGAAAGGTAAAAGCAGAGTCTCTCCTCTACTGTCACTATAATATGAGGGATCAAATTAAAGAAAATACCGTGTATTTCTTTCGCCCAGTGATTCCAAATTCGAAAGAAGTATCCGTCTAACCGATTTTAAGGGTACTACGCCATTACACCATTCATGAACCAAAGATGTGGTCACTTTTTTATCTGGTAATAAGAGCTTGAGTTCACCTACACTCCGGAGTACTGCAGTATCAATTTTTTCATGACTGCCGCAGTGACTGCACACTAACTCCCTTTTCACAACCACGTCCACAAACGAATGACACTCTCCACAAACAATACCTTTTTTCAACTGTTCATACTCATACTTCGGTACTCGTTTATAGGGATTATCCACTGTATGCAACTCAAGCAGCTTGTCGGCAATCTTCTGATGAAGGTTATTCAGAGTGGATTGTCTTTTATTCAACTTTTTCATAAAGCGGTTCAGCTGGCTGGGTAAGATGATAGGTGCATTCTTTGGGGCCTGATACAGGGTGAACTCGGGGTTGATGAATAAGACATAGGATTCAACCTCTAGGTGAAAGCCGAGGCTGGATAGCAGTTGGCGAAAGAGAGAGGTACTACGCTTTAACTGGATCAGGGGATCTTTAATTTCTTCGCCATTGATGATTTTGAGGCGTTCGTCTTCGTAGTAGTAGTCACCTTCGTAATCTTTTACCTCGAATAGTAGAATTTTATTCTGCGTAATGACACTAGAATCAATCTGGAACGTGGTGCTGCTTGCCTCGAGGAGGAGGTCGTTCAACGTCAGGTTTTGTATCTCAAGGCTTTGCATCCATATGTCGTATTGGACTTCACCTTTGTAGCCTTTCCTCAGGCTATAGTGTCTCTGCTTGTCTTTTTCCGTGAAGATCATTCGTGGTTCCAGGAGATTCATAATTTTTAATTCATCTGATTCATAACGGTATTTTAGAATCATAGTCCACATCCTTTCAACTTATATTCTGATGTGAAAAATGACAAATATCCAGTGAACATTTTAAGGCAAAAAAGCCTGCAATCCTTAGACTGGCAGGCTTTTTTGAAATTTGTACGACAGTCAGTCATATCTGAAAAAATGATTTTCGCACGACAGTCTGTTAAATCCAAAAAAGTGAAATTTGCACTACAGGCATGTTTAATACAAACCCACCATCAAAAGGTAACGCTAATAATCATTCCTCCACAACCGGCAGCACAATCGATGACGGATATTTTGAGTTATTTAAAATCGTCGCGATTCCGCCGAGCTGATTGAGCAGCTGCGGTGCCGGCGACATGGAGTGCGGGAAGTCGCTTGGCCCGATGGCGACGCGGAGTCTGTGGCCTTCTTTGATGACGAAGTTGCTAGGGAAGATCTCGACGTCCAGCTCCATAACTTCATATGGCTTGACCTCCTGGATAGCTGCCCTTGTAAATGGATGCCATGGCTGTATGTTCTCTCCATCGAGGAAGCGGCTCTTGCTTTCGTCGACTGCACGGTGCGAAGCGGCAAGCCAACCTGCAGTAATTTCGCGCGAAGAACCATCAGGCGCAACATCTGTTACACGCACTGATAGAACTAGTTCCCGTGCCGTTGTTTTGGCAAAAATCTTAGCGGCAATTGGACCGGATACACGAAGATCAGTATTGACTGGTGCGGTTGTATAGGTGAGCTCACCCATTTCAGTCAGTCTGTTATCTTTCGTACATGGCAGGGCATCCGGAATTCCGGCCATCCACTGGTTCGTGCTGCCTGAACAAATACCGTTCAGCGGCTGCTGGAGCATAGTGCTCGACGGCTCTAAAGAGGAGGGAGTCTCCTTCGTCAACTGCTTGCCGCTGCGCAGGTAAAACTTCTCGGCGTTCACATTCTTATGCGGCCAGCCTGGCTGGACCTCAAAATGATTCTCTCCCAATACAAACTGAGTGACATCAGGAATCTTATTGATGTTCGTGTTGATTCCCATCAAATATTGGTCAAACCATCGTAACGCTAGCTGGTCAAGAGCAGGGACGTTATCGGCCGGCAAGCCGCTCCCGTAGTTTCCGTGCGTCCAGTTTCCCATAAGCAGCTTTGTCTGCACACCATTCGCTTTTAATTTTTCATAAAGAAGCGGGGTGCCGCGCTGGAAAAGGTCATGAAGTCCACCGGTGAAAAATGCGGGAACTTCAATTTGATCGGCAACCGCCAATGGAGAGCGCAGCTGTGCGGCTGGCCCATCGTATGCGAAGTCGCCGCCTGTAATCGCAGAGCTCAGGGTGCTTACTGGAAAGCCGAGCAGTTGTCCTGTATGGTTTAACAAAACGGTCGTGCCCATGATGGGTTCTGACAGAGTGTAGGTAGGAGGGAGCAGGCCGCTGCCGGTCACAAGGCCGAGCCAAAGCGGGATGAAACCTGTGTTCACCATTCCCCCGGACATAAGGATGTCGCGGTACATGTCACCCATCGGCACGATCGGGAAAATGGCTTCCAGTCCTTCAGGCTGCTGGGCTGCCGTTAAAAGCTGGTTGATGGCACGATAAGAGGAGCCGTATAAACCGACCTTGCCATTGCTCCACGGCTGGCTTGCTGCCCATTCGACGAGTTCCTTGCCATCGCGCTGTTCGGCTTCACCGAATGAATCCCATGCTCCCTGTGAGGCACCGGTTCCGCGGACATCGACTGCAACATGGGCATAGCCGCGCTTAATAAAATACTCATTAAGGTTTTCTGTACTTCGTACGTTCTTGTTATATGGAGTTTGTGTCAGGATGACAGGAAACGGTCCCTGGCCATCAGGGAGATGCACATCTGCTGCTAGAATAACGCCATCTCTCATTGTGATGAAAACATCTTTTTCCGTGGTGTAGTTTGAATGCTGTTCCGGGCGGTCGTAAATCGTCTCTTCCCATTCGTTACTTGAGGCAGAAGCCTGGGAAGAACCCAGCCCCTGGGACAGGCTGAAGAATATCAAGAAAGTTAGTCCGACTTTAAATAATCTCATGGGCAAGCCTCCTGTAAGGGTTTTCAATACAATGTTACGAAAAATAGATAGGCACTTATATACGATAAATGTCGTGTTCTGAAAATCAACGAAAATAAAACAGTGTGATCCGCCAGGGGAGGGGAATCACACTGTCAAAATGTCTATTCGTCCGCTTCTTCACTCTGCCTGTTCGTCTGCTCAGGCAGCGTATCCCAGAAGCTAGTATCCATTGTTTCAATAGAGTCATCCGCAATGGCTCTGACGGCCGCATCCAAAGTGGTGATGGTCTGCTTGATCAGGTAGCCGTTGCTCTTCTGACCAAGTGCATAAGATTCGATAAAGTGGTCGGACATTCCGCGCATTTCGAATAAAAGAGTCGATATGTCATAGCGGACAGCCGCTCCGTTACGGCCAATGTTTTCTCCAGTACCGCCGCGGTATTTGCCGATATGGCCCCAGCCAGTATCCTCAAGCGCATTGTAAACGACTGCACCAAGCTTCTTGGAGCCTTCGAGCACCTCTGGCTTTACATTTTCATTTGTAGGATAAAGAATCGATCCAGAAACAAGTTCACCTTCTGTTTCACTGAGCGTGCCCTGGTGATGAAGGTCGATCATGTAATCGATATCATATTTAGCAAAAACATTCTCGTGAAGCGCGCGGGCCTCTGGCTCCATCTCGCTAGTTTGCTTTGCGTGTTCACGATTTAAATCAACATAATTTGCATTATAGCGGGTAAGGTGACGGTCGCCATCAGCATGATAATCCTCAAGTGAGAAGTCGACATCACCCATTGCTCCGTCCGCATTCAGCATCGGAATAACAAGAATGTTGACATTATCGAGAACTCCGCTTGTTTTACCAGTGCCTAAGTGTTTGATGAATTCAAGTGCACCTTCCGTTGTCAGCTGCTCATTGCCGTGCTGCTGCGTCAGGAACAAGATCGTTGGGTTTTCTGGGTTGGAAAAATATTTTGCCATGTGAATATCGCGGCCCTTGACTGTCTGGCCAATCACTTCGAGCTCCATTGCCTCCTGTTTGGCATCTTGAGTCTTTAGGTATTCTGTTAAGCTTTCATATGTATGCAGAATCGATGTTTGTACGGAGCCATTTCCGGCACTCGGACCATTCCCGACTGCACCTGCAGGCAGGGCAACCGCCGTCACCGCGCCAAATGCCATCATGCTTGATAAAGATACGGATAATACCTTCTTCTTCAAAGTCATTGTCATTCCTCCTATGAAACTAGATTCAACTCTATTTTACGGAATATTATAAAAACAATTAATAGAGTAAGATGCCCATTTTATAGACAAATTTCGGGACGCTAAATAAGTAGTTTGGATAGAGTTTAATATTCGGGAATTTGGGTTATATAGGAAAAAAGTAGTGAATGAGCAAGAAGGATTGGAAGAGAAAATAAAAAAGCGTGCTAAATGGCGCACGCTTGGTGTGATCTTTCTTTTTGAAATTTAAAGATGGAGCGGAAAAGCAAAACAAAGAAAAAAGCCAGGAATCCCAGCTTCTAGATTTTCGTCAGTTCTTCCTCAAAATAAAAGGTACTCGGATATTCTTTTACAGTGTATGAATATCTTTTCATGTTTTTCACATATTGGGATTTCATGATTGTCACTGTTTCACCGGATTCTTTAATATTGACCATTTGACCTGTTTTGTAAAGGTTGCTTGCGCTCTTCAATTACCCACGCCCTTTCATGTTCTCTTTATTATACCACATTTTCTGGCGCACTATTGTTATTCCATTATGGTCTTTAGGGCGATTATTTATAAAAACCTATTTTTGGAAAATTCCTTAATGCTTGCACTATCCTTTCAATTCTGTTATTCTTAGGAAGAATTATTTTTGTTCGGTATGCAAGGAAAGAACATGCACTGCTTGATTCGCCTGGATATCACTGAGACAAGAATAGTAACAAATTGTGTGGATATCACACTAGGAGGCAACAAAAATGGAAAACGGTAAAGTAAAATGGTTTAACGCAGAAAAAGGTTTCGGATTCATCGAGCGCGAAGGTGGAGAAGACGTATTCGTACACTTCTCAGCTATCCAAGGCGAAGGCTTCAAGACTCTTGAAGAAGGCCAAGAAGTTTCTTTCGACGTTGAGCAAGGTGCTCGTGGACCACAAGCAGCTAACGTTACAAAACTATAATAACGGATTAGCCCATACAAACAAGCTCTGTGTGATCAGAGCTTGTTTTTTTATGTCCAGAAATAAAAAAATCAATAAAAAAACCCCGCTCAAAATGAGTGGGGTTTTAATGCGGTAAAGCAATGGTTGTTTTTATTATAGCATAACTTCTACAGCCACTGTTAAAAAAGTTTTTTGTTCGTAAATATTGTTGCCTGCACGATCAAAAGCTGGGTACTCTCAATAATAATTAGTGAATCCAAAAACGGTTGATACATTTATTTTTGATAAAATGATATAGTTTTCTAGAAAAATCTGAATTTTCCATTGAAGTATCCATACAGGGAGTAGATAATAACCATATAGGTATATATTCATAAAATGGAGATTTCCGGGGGATGCAATGATAGAGTTTGTAAAAGATTTGATTCTGCATTTTTCAATTATATTATCACTCGGTTTCATGTATAACTTTCTATGGATGCAAAAACGTTCGGTTTATAAAAAACAAGTCTTTAAAATGGCAATTTTAGCTGCGCTTTTAATGACCATGGCGCTGCCTGTAAGATTCCATGGCGGGTTGGAGTTCGATTTGAAGCTGATTCCTGTCTTCATTGCCTTTTTTTATCTAAGCAGGACGGATAGCTTTTTGCTTGTGGCTGTACTGTTGTTATTGCAGGGGTTTGTTGGGATTGACAAGATTGCCGTTACATCTGTCAATTATATCGTCATATTGATTTTATTTTTTTCAATTGAAAAAGTATATAAGAGTACAACTATTAACAGAAAAATCGCGCTTGGCCTCTTTGTCTATGGCCTGATCACAACGACAAGACTTGCGGCAATGATTAATGCCGGCCATGCGGGAGATTATCTGTATTTGCTTGTATTCTCACTCGTATCTTTCATTGCACTGTCGGTAACCATTTATATCATTGAAATGACCAACCTACAGCGGAAATTAATGCATGAGCTTCACAAGGCAGAGAAATTTTCAGCCATCAGCCAGCTGGCAGCATCGGTTGCCCATGAAATTCGCAATCCAATGACCACAATTAGAGGATTCATGCAAGTCCTTCAAGGAGAAAGGAATTTGAATGACAACCAGAATCTCTTCATCTCGATTTCACTTCAAGAGCTTGATCGTACCCAAACAATCATTGACAATTTTTTATCTTTGGCTAAACCGAATACAGGAAGCATGGCAAAAATAAATCTAAGTGAACTCTTAAAAGAAACGATCGATTTCATGAGATCCTACTCACATCTTGCCAATACAGAATTGGTGGAAGCGATTGATAAGGACCTCTGCATCAAAGGCGATGCCCATGAAATTAGGCAGGTTTTTATCAACATCCTGAAAAATGGCATTGAAGCAATGCCCACAGGAGGGAGCATCTACATCATCGCCAAGGTAGACAGGGAAAATGTAAGGATTCAATTCCGTGATGAGGGCGTCGGCATGAAAAAAGAACAGCTTGACAGACTCGGCCAGCCTTACTACTCGACAAAGGAAAAAGGGACAGGTCTCGGAATGATGATTTCCTTTGATATCATCCAGAGGATGAGAGGAAAAATTAATGTCGAAAGTGAAGAAGGAAAAGGCACCACATTTACGATCCTGCTGCCATGCGAGTAAAAGAATACATTTCTTGTAGAAGGGCTCTATCAGCCAAACGAAAGGCGAAAGCAGGAGAAAGTGTCCGATAGGAGGGCTCTATCGGCCAAACGGAAGGCGGAAGCAGGAGAAAGTGTCCGATAGAAGGGTCTTTCGGCCAATTGGAATCCAGAATACGAAATTGTAATTGAAATAGAAGGCGGATAGCCTTCTCCTTTTATAATCGCCCTTTTCGGAGTTAACCAGTCGCCTTCGATTTCTTGGTTGGAAGTTTTTTTTAGTGCGTCGAAATACATTATTAAGCTATAATAATTTTTAAAAGATTTTCATAATTGTTTGCGGGAAAGGGGAAGGACTGCATGTCTGATTTTAATACTTATTTTTTGATGAAGGCTGATGAGGTCATTTCATATGTGAAGGAAAAGACCGACTTTTTTGATAGAGACGCTGAATTGAGCTGTACCGAAATTGGGGATGGCAATTTGAATTACGTTTTCCGCGTAATTGATGGGAAATCGGATAAATCATTGATTGTGAAGCAGGCTGGTGATACAGCGAGGATTTCCGATGAGTTCAAGCTTTCTACAAACCGGATCAGAATTGAGTCCAATGTGCTTAAGCTTGAGGGTGAACTGGCACCGGGTCTAGTTCCTGATGTATACCTATTTGATGATGTAATGAACTGCTGTGTAATGGAGGATCTGTCTGATCATACAATCCTACGTACAGCGCTTAATGAAGGCCGCATTTTTCCGAAGCTTGCGGATGACCTGACGACTTTCATGGTCAATACGCTTCTGCTGACTTCTGATGTGGTCATGGAGCATAAAGCAAAGAAGGCGCTTGTTCAGGACTATATCAACCCTGAATTGTGCGAAATTTCAGAGGACCTTGTATACTCTGAACCTTTCACTGACCATAACAGCCGAAATGATCTGTTCCCGGCCAATAAGGAATGGATTGAAGAGAATATTTACGGCGATGATAAATTGCGCTTCGAAGCGGCAAAGCTGAAATTTGCTTTCATGACCAATGCCCAGGCGCTTGTGCATGGTGATTTGCACTCAGGATCTGTTTTTGTAAAAGAAGATTCTACAAAAGTAATCGATCCTGAATTCGCGTTTTACGGACCGATGGGTTACGACGTTGGAAACGTAGTGGCTAACCTGATGTTTGCCTGGTCGCGTGCATATGTGACAAACGCTGATGAGAAGTATGTTTCCTGGCTTGAGGGAAGTATTAAAGATACGGTGAACCTTTTTGCAGAAAAATTCCTGGCAAGCTGGAAGGAAAATGTAACGGATGTCATGGCAAAAGAGCAGGGCTTCGACCGCTGGTATCTGGATTCTGTCCTTCAGGATACGGCTTCCGTAACCGGAATGGAAATGACACGCCGTATTGCAGGATTGGCAAAGGTGAAGGATTTGACGACGATTGCTGACGAAAAGCAGCGTGTCACCGCGGAGAGAATTTGCCTGTCTGCAGCAAAGCAGTTCATCTTGAATTCTGCAGACTACAAAACGGGAGAGCAGTTTTTACAAGTACTAAAGGATTCAGCTTCAAGCCATAATATGCGATAATAAGACGTTCCCTATCTAGATTTTTAGAGAAAGAGAGGCGCATCCTATGTTGCTTCTGGAAGAACGGATGAAAGTCGTAGAATACGGCAAGAAAATCATTACAAGCGGCCTGACGAAAGGGACGGGCGGAAATATCAGCATTTTCAATCGTGAAAAGCAGCTGGTTGCCATCAGCCCGAGCGGGATCGACTATTTTGAAACGAAGCCTGAAGATGTGGTCATCATCAATTTGGATGGCGAAATCGTCGATGGCAGTAAAAAGCCGTCGAGCGAGCTGGATATGCATTTGATTTTTTACCAGCGACGGGAGGATTTGAATGCGCTTGTCCACACCCACTCGCCATACGCAAAAACGATTGCGACACTTGGATGGGATATCCCGCCAATCACATATTTGGTGGCGTTTGCCGGTCCGAATGTCAGGTGCGCTCCTTATGCAACATTCGGAACGAAGGAGCTCGCCGAAAAGGCATATGAAGGCATGGTGGATAGGAGAGCCGTACTGTTGTCCAATCATGGCATGATTGCTGGTGCCCATAATATCGAAACCGCTTTTACAGTTGCTGAGGAAATTGAATTCAGCGCCCAGATATATTATCAGGCAAAAGCGATTGGTGAACCTACAGAACTATCTGATGAAGAAATGGCAAGGCTGTCAAAGAAATTTGAGAGCTACGGCCAGAGATGACCCTCTTTCTAAGAGGGTTTTTTCTATGATCTCAGGCTTCGAAGTGAAAAATAGAGGGGCACAAATTCATCAGACTATGCTATGATTATTTAAAAGAAAAAATTGGACTTAATGGATAGTTTTACTAGAGGGGGACAGGCTGGCTATGAGAGCAAGGACTAGGAAAAGTGAACCTTTTTCATTTGACAAACTGAAGGAATTTTTCACTACTGTGCTGCTGCATCTTAGTTTTTATGCCTTCATCGTGTTTCTCGTAATTTTTTTTATTGATAATTTCAGCTAATAATATGCCGTACAGAGCTGATTTCTGTACATTATCCGGAGATAGGGGAAGTTTATGGCGGCTATACAGGACCGAATAATTGAGCATCTCAGATTTCTAACAGAAGAAGTTGGCTGCAGGCCAGTTGGCTCAGATAAAAATAACGATGCAGCTGAATACATAGAGAATGTTTTTAAAAAGGCTGGAATGGAAATTGAAATCCAGGAGTTCGCTGTGCCGGACTGGGAGGCTGAAGAAGCTTATCTGCTCCTAAATGGAGAACGAATAGATGTCAGAAGCAACACGTTTTCAAGCCCCTGTGAGGTAGAAGCGGAGATTTTTTCGTTCTGCACAATTGAGGAGCTTGAAAGAGCATCGGATCTCGAAGGGAGTATCGCTTTTCTATATGGCGAGCTGTCGAAAGAAAATTATGTAGCCAAAGGGTTTACTATTTATAATCCTGAGCACCATCAGAAAGTTATCCGCTTGCTGGAACAGAAAAACCCTGCTGCAGTCATCACTATTAGGCTGGAAAAGCAGAGTGATTCCCCAATTTTCAATGATTGGGATTTTGCTCTCCCTTCAGTGACGATAAGGCCAGAAACGGGTTTGCGGGTTATGAATGGCTCTTGGGCGAAATTAGTGATAAAAAGTAAAAGGAATCCTGGCACGACAAAAAATGTCATTGGCAGAGTGAAGGGATCACGTCGCGAAAGAATCATCCTTATTGCCCATTATGATTCTGTATTTCATACACCCGGTGCATTTGATAATGCCTCGGGAGTTTCCCTGCTGCTTATGCTTGCTGAGGAAATAGCAAAACAAAAGTATTTGCCTGTATCGTTTGAGTTCATCGCCTTTAGTTCGGAGGAGTATCTTGGACTTGGTGATCAGGTTTATTTAAGGAAACAGGACGAAGGCTTTCAGAACGTTATTACAGTCATGAATTTTGATGGGATTGGCCAGAAACTTGGGACCAATAATATCACATTAATGGCAGGATCTGCTGAACTTGAAAACCAGTTAAAGACTATCAAAGAAAGGTTTCCGGCAGTACACTGGACTAAACCCTGGTATGAAAGTAACCACACCACCTTTGTTCTTCAGGGGGTGCCGAGCATCCCGTTCAGCTGTGCTGGAGTAGCAGATTTATTGCACACTCCTGATGATCAGATGAGGTGGATCAGTTCCGAAAAAATGGATGAAGTTTATAGGCTGGCACACAGTGTTATGGACGTATTGCAGGATAAAAATGCTGATTGGACCAGGGGTTCACAGTAAAAAAGAGCTTGGATATATTCCAAGCTCTTTCTGTATTTTATGGATTCAATGGGTTGTCGCCGTTATGCGGATCCATAGGGTTATTGTTTCTGTTCTGGTTCGGGTTGTTCAAGTTTGGCGGTGTGCCAGGGTTCGGATTGTTCAAATTTGGCGGTGTGCCAGGATTCTGGTTCAGATTGTTTAAGTTTGGCGGTGTAGCAGGATTCGGGTTGACCGGATTGTTCTTTTTCATTTTCTGCTGTTGGACCGCTGCCTGATCAATGCTGGTTTTTTCGATTTTCTCATCGAACTTGGTCAGGTATTTTGAAGCGAAGTTTTTGCCGCCTAGTCCGAAAGCCAGTCCGAATGCGAGCGCCAATCCTCCAAGGGTAAGGATGAAGGCTGCGTTTACGATGGCAGGCGCGACTCCAAGCTGGTCAAGCGCCATGAAGACTGCAATGGTAATGATCGCATATTTTGCGACAGTTGCCAGCACGTTTGAAGAATCACCCTGCAGGATGCTGCTTAGTACTTTCTTCGCAAGGCTGCCAAGCCATAGGCCGACTCCAAGGATGACAATCGCAGCAATGACATGCGGAAGGTACGCGATTACACCACGTGCAAGGTCGACGAAGAAATCAAGCTTCACGACGTTCAATGCTTCTGCTACAAACAGAAGGACGACGATGACCTGGACGATATAGCCTACAATGTCAGATAAGCTTAACGAGTTTGGACGGTTAGCTGCGCTGTTTAAGCCCATGCCTTTAAAATATGAGTCGAAGCCAATTCTTCTTAACAAATCAGCAGTGAATTTCTTCAGCCATTTTCCAAGCCATAAGCCAATCATGACAAGAATGATGGCAACGACGATATTCGGAATCATCGTCAAGATGTCATTCAGCATTGCGATCGCTGGTTCAGATATTCCTTCGACATCGAGACGCTCAAGGGCAGCGATGACGGTCGGAATCAAAATCAATACGAAAGCAATCGTGCCGATCACTCGTGAAAGGCTTGTGCCCTCGAATAAACGGGAAAGCCCGAAACGCTGGACTAATTTTTCAGTGCCAATGCTTTGTAAAAAGTTGGTCAGGATATCGCGGACGATTTTAGCGACAAAGTAGCCGACTAAAAGAATCAGTGCTGCCGCGAATAGTTTAGGAATGAAGCCGAGGATTCCCTCAATCATGTTTTCGAATGGCTCTGAAACGCCATGCAGATTAAGGGCTGACAGTACTGCCGGCAATGCCATCAGTAGTACCAGATAGAATACAATATTCGCAACCGTGTCTACCACGTTTGTAGTCTGCTGGTTGTCCTCTGTAAGCTTGTACTTGCTTAATTTTTCATGGACACCAAGCGTCTTGCCGCCTTTCTGAATCAGGAATTTCAAGCCTGAAGCGATCAGCCAGGCAAATAGAAGGATCAATCCAGCTTTCAGGATGTTCGGAATTGCTGCGGCAATCGTTGAGAACATTCCGACGAGCGGCTCCGTCAATACATATAAGTCTAAGATATTCAGGAACATGATGAAGACAAATACTAGAATTAAAATATAGACAATCTTGCTGATGATTTTTTCAGCTGAATACTTCTTATTGTTTACATTTGAAAAAAGCTTGTTATCAAGGCTGGTTTTCTGAAGTCCCTTGTAAACTGCTTTTTCGATTAATTTTGCGACAAGCCATCCGACAAGTAGGACTGCCAGCGCAATCAGCACATTTGGCAGCTTGCCAAGAATGCTGTCCCAGCCATTGTAAAAATTATTGTTCAAACTCCTCACTCCTTATTTAATTGGACTCCCAAGATAGGCTGCGAAATGCGTATTGATAAGAACGAGAACTGATACAGCCCTTAAACCCGATAAATAGTCCTTAGTTAGTTAGCAAGCTTACTTTAATCTACCCAATTGCTGCTGTTATAAACAAGCTGAGCACATTGGCTGATTAAAAGATAGGTCTACACAATATCGTAGATAAATAGAGGTTGGAGAGGAGTATATCAAAAATAGATGCTATCAATTTTTACTTTTGGTTTAGAAAGCAATAAAGTTTAAGAAAAGAGCCTTTATAAAAAGGCATGGAAAAAAATGAAACCTAAGCTTAACTCATTCGTCTTAGCATTAAACTGAAGTTGGGGTGAGAAATGTGTGAAAAAGATTAGGGAAGAAGGTCTATTAGATAGAGATGCCTGGCTGGAGTTTATTATGAATGAATACGGTGAACGGCTGACAAAGTTAGTTTATAACTATGTGAAGGACTGGAAGCTGGCGGAAGATATTGTCCAAGATGTATTCATAGCGTGCTACAAAAATTATGACAAAGTTGATGAAGTGATCTCATTCAAATCATGGATTTATCGAATGGCTATTAATAAATCAAAGGATGTATTGAAGAGTTCGGCGTTTCGAAAAGTGGTGATGAATTCAAGCTTGTATTCTCTTTTTTCATCAAAGGAATTGTCGCCAGAAAAAGATTTTTTGAAGCGCAGTGAAGAAGAGTTTCTTTCTTTGTGTGTATTATCTTTGCCTGTTAAATACCGGGAAGTGGTTACGCTTTATTATTATGAAGAATGTTCGATTGAAGAAATCATAGGAATATTAGAATTGAACCCCAATACGATAAAAACCAGATTGAGCAGAGGCAGAATGAAGCTGAAAAAAATGATGGAGAGGTGGGGATATAATGGAGAGCAAGCTTAAGCAGCTGCGTAACGCGATGGACTCGACGACCCATAAAGGTGTTCACTTTACGGAGTTCCAAAAAATGAATATCCGAAGAGCCGTCCTTAAAGGTAAAATAGAGAAGCAAAACAGACCCAATAAACTAGTTATATTCGCCATTTCCACTTTTGCTGCTTTTTTATTAGCCTTCTTCATTTCGACTGAGCTTCTGGTCAAGCATGACAATGAAAGGATAAATGGTGCTCCAACTGCTCATGGCCAGTGGGATATACGCCATGAATATAAGGAGAATCAAGATACTAAATTCAGCATACTTCCTGATCCAAAATTGAAAGCAGCAACGCCCTCTGGTTATATCTTTAGTTTCGAAGAACCTTTCTACACGTATAAAGGAAAAGACCTTTCTATTTCTGCCATTCATAAAGAAACAGGTAAAAGAATACAGGTTGCACCGGCTCAAGAAATAATAGAACCATCACCGGGATACCCAAGTTTGCAGCGTTTTTCGATTACATTCACAGTTCCTTACGATGGCTTGTGGAAGTATGAGGTGTATCTGGATGGCAAAGCCTATGGCGATGTAGTTGTCAGGGTGGCTGAAAAATCAGAAGACGCCCCTATTACTCTACCCGAAGATATACCAGATTTTGTTCAAATAAGTGAATTTGAAAATATTGATTGGTCGCGAAAAGCAGTGGAGTTCGGTGACAGGGGCATTCTCGGGAATGAAAATAAGTCAGGGGTTATAGGTGCTGACATGCCAAGTCTAAATGGTCAAAAGTGGATGTGGCATCTATGGGGTGTAACGGATGTGGACTTGACAATAGTAGGGTTTCATAGGGAATCCAAAACAGTCCACAAAATCTTAACGAATGGAATGGGTTGGACAATTCGTGCTTATGGTCCAAATAACGGGGCAGATGCGCATACACCCTCATCAGTTAAAATTCCTTTAAAAGGAGAATGGGCAATTATGCTTTATGTTGATGGGAAATTATTTGATCAATTAATTTACGATATAAATGAGTGACACTTTATAATCAGTTCTTCACAAAGGTAATATTTTGTCAGATTTTTATAGCCACTAGTAAAAAAGATGCTTGAAGCCGACAATAGGCTTCAAGCATCTTTTTGTGAGTTTATGCTTTTTTCGATCTTTTCAAGTATGCGTAAATTAAATACCCAGCAATTACGACGACTCCGAGGACGATTGTCAGCATCGCGAAGTTATCCTCGATGAATGGCATGGCTTTGTCGCCTAGTGCGACGATGATCGCTGCTTCAAGGAAGAAACGAAGGCCGCGGCCGATGATCGACCAGATAATGAGCGTCGGAATCCTTACATTCGTGATCCCTGAAAAAATCGTGAAGACCTTATATGGAATAGGAGTGAAACCGGCAATCAGAATAGCCATTGCACCGTATTTTTCAAAATAGCGTTCGACCAGGACAATTTTCTCTTCTTTTATAAAATAACGCAGAATTGGACGGCCGACTCTTTTACCGATGTACCAGCCAAGCAGGGCACCGAGTACAGAGCCTGCTGTTGTGATGAAGGCATACCAGAGAGCCTTGTCAGGATTGGCAATACCCATAGGGATCATCAATACATCGGGTGGAATCGGGAAAAAGGAAGATTCCAGGAAAGACACGAAGAATAATCCCCATGAACCAAATTCAAGCAGCCAATCTTCAATCGCGTGGATCCATTCAGACATGAAACAGTTTCTCCTTTGAGTTGTTATAGTGAAGTCTTGAAAAATAAACCTAGTTAGAAGTATACCATTTTTACTTCTTCCAGAGCCAACTATTTCAGCAATGGGAGAGCTTAACTGCGATTTCATGCTTCTCCTATCGCATCTATAAGTAAAAGAATGCCACCCATTCTTTATTTGTAGGTTAAAAGTGGTAATCTATAAAAGAACAGTATTAGAAAAGGGAGTTGTCTATGGAATACATACTTTATCTACTGCTGGGCGGCCTGATCAGTGTCCTCTCTGGTTTTTTCGGAGTGGGAGGCGGCTTTATCCTGACGCCCATTTTACTTTTGATAGGCTTTTCGCCGCTTGAGGCAATCACAACGAGTTTGTTTTTTACTGTGGGTACATCCATTTCGGGAATTACAGCCCATATCCGCCTGAAGAATATCCTCTGGAAAGAGGGGTTGATTATGGGATTGAGCGGAATTGTTGCGACGCAGCTGGCAAGGCCACTGGTGTATGCCCTTGAAGCGAGGGGCTGGGATGAAATCGTCATTCCGTTCCTTTATATTGTGCTGCTTGCTTATTTTGCGGTAAAAATGATCCGCCAGGGAAGAAAGAAAGACGAGGAGATCCCTGCACCTGCCAATTTTTCGCTGCCAAAGCTGTTGGCCGTTGGCTTCCTCGGCGGCTTCGTCTCGGCAACGCTTGGTGTGGGCGGCGGTTTTATCATCGTTCCGCTGATCATTACATCGCTTGGCTTCGATCCGAAAAAGGCAGTTGGAACGAGTTTATTTGCGGTTTTGCTCATCGTTTCAGTTGGTTTCATTTCTTATGCGGTCAATACGGAGATCGATTACTTAATTGGCCTGATGCTGATTGCTGGCACCCTGGTCGGCTCCCAGTTCGGCGCAAGAATGACTGGTTATTTTGAAAACAGGGAAATGAACGCGATGCTTGGCCTGCTTTATCTTACAACTCTGGCAGGGGCTTTACTGAAGTTATTTGATTTAAATAAAATTGGGCTTTTGATCATGGGGCTGTTCATAGCATTTTTCTTTGCACGTTCGATAGTAAAGATAACGAAAGCAAAACAGACGAATAAGTCCGATTAAAATGTCTCCCAAACACCTTCCTGTAATGGTAAAATTATACATAGTCAGGAGGGATGCTGTTGAATAAATGGTTTCTGGTATTCTTGCTATTGACCTCAGTTTTATGGGGCTGTGAGAAAAGCGAAGCGGGATACACTGACCGGGGTGACCACCTCCCGGAAAAGTTGAACACAGCGATATCGAACTTCGTTATCGATGAATATGCAGATATATACGACGATAAAGACCAACTCTTCGAAGTGCATAAGGTTTATGGCACCCACGAAGAAAATGGGAAAATGACCGTATATCTGTACTCTTATATGGTCGGGATGAAAAAAGGGTCGGAACCATCTGGCCATATTGTTCCTGCGGTCATAAAACTTAAGAAAGAAGCTGAGGGTTATACATTTATCAGCTATAAAGAACCAGAAGATGGAACAAGAAATCAGTCGTCTCTGGAAAAATTATTTCCTGACAGGTACCTGGAATCAGTGCGGGCGGATACCGGAAACCTAGATGAGTTAATGGAGGAAATGGAAAAGAAAGTGGAGCAATGGGTAAACGAGGATCAGAACTAGAAAAGGAGCAGATCTGCTCCTTTATTCCTTACGCTTCGGATGTAAAAGGATGCTTCACAAACCGCGGAAACTCCAGTCCGTTTTTCTTTTTTACAAACAATGCTCCATCTCTCTTAAAAGGAATGCGCTGATATTGGAGATCACTGTCATCGGGTGTGAAGTGGAATTGAATAGTATCTGTGTCTCCGAAGGTCGCCATAATGTCTTTGATGTCTACCGGCGCACTGCTGATGAAATCATACAGTTGTACCATCCCGTTTTCCTTCGTGAAAATAACAATAGCGTCTTTTTCTGCATGATAGTAAAGGTGGTCAGGAAAAACATTCAGAATATGATACATCGTAATGCCAGCGGAATTGGCAGTCGAAAAAGCTTGGGAAACCGGCACTCTTCCGTAAACCGCTTTTTCGATAAGCTCTAGGTCACGTGCCAGTTCGAGTTTCCTCAAAACAAATTGGCTCTGCCCAGCAGAAACCTTTGTCGAATACAGATACTCTTCAGCTTCTTTAAACCCGAATCTCGGATAAAAATCAAGCACACTGTCATTGGCGAACAGGTAGATAAAATCATATTTTCCCTCGTACACATCCAAAACATGATTCATCAGGCTTGCTGACAACCCTTTGTTCCGATATTCAGGGTGGGTCATGACGGTGCCAATCTGCAGGGCTTTATAGCTTTTTCCTTCGATGATAAAATCGAGATCGTTGACCGATACATTGGCCACGATCCGGTCGCCTTCGGCATAGGAAAACGGGATGTATCGATCTCCCCAATAGCCCTTTTCATGCCAGCTCGTAAAATCAAGGCCGAAAATGTCAGCAGCCAGCTGGATAAAACTTTTCCTCAAAACCTCATCCTCACGGTAATGGCTTACTAGCTTCATATATCAAAACTCCATTCACTTGTTAAGGGCTACTAACTTCATATATCAAAACACCATTCCCCGATAAGGGCTGACTAGTATCAGATATCAAAGCTCCTGTCTCTCGAGGCGAACATATACGTTTTATGATGGAACCGGATTCCGTAAATCAACCCCATCGCGAGCATATTGCCCATGAGCGAGCTTCCGCCATAACTGATGAAGGGCAGCGGGATGCCGGTAATTGGCAGCAGCTGGATTGTCATCCCGATATTCTGGAAGACGTGGAAGGTGATCATGCTGATGACTCCTGCGCTGATGTAGGTATTGAATGGGTCATTCGTATCCAGTGCGGTTTTCGTCAGATGGTAGATTAACAAGAAGTACAGGCTGATGACAAAGCTGCCGCCTGCAAAGCCAAATTCCTCGCCGATCACACTGAAGATGAAGTCCGTATGGCTTTCGGGAATGTAGACTTCACTGCCATTCAGCCCTTTCCCGGTAAGCATGCCGGAACCAATGGCACTGAGGGATTTTTGCAGGTGATAGCCATATTCAGGGTAGCTCTCTGGATCAAGCCACGCATAAATGCGGCCGAACTGATATGTTTTTACACCCAGGTATTCTTTTAGGATTTCCGGCTTCCAGATGACGAGATACAGTATGCCTGCTCCAAATGCGGCACCTCCGCCATAGAGCGGAAGGATGATTTTCCAGGTGATGCCTGAAACCAGAATGATTCCGGTGAAAATCGCAAGCACGACGAGAGAGGTGCCCAGGTCGGGCTGAAGCATGATCATTCCTAGTGGCAAAGCGGTTATGAAGCCAAGCTTGATGAAAAGCAGGAAGTCAGTTTGCAGTGTTTTTATTGAATGTTTTTTATGGTGAGCATAGATCGTGCTGCTCATGGCAAGAATCAAAAAGACCTTCATGAATTCTGAGGGCTGGATCGAACCGAATGGCTCGATGAAGAACCAGCTTTTAGCGCCATTCCTTTCCTCGGCTATGCTGGCAGGAGCGAAAAACAGGAAGATCAGCAGGAAGACTCCGAAACCGTACAAATACCATGAAAGTTTGCGGTACTGCTCACTGTCGAACATCATGACGACGCCAATAATCCCCGACCCAACAATGTACCAAAAGATTTGCTTATATAAAAAGTTCTGCCCAACATATTGGCCTGTTCTCTGGGCGCTGTAAATCGCTAAGCAGCTTGTCAGAAAAAACAGCAATAAAAGGAGCGTCAATGTCCAATCAAACCGGTCAAATTTTTTTAGAGGCTTCTCCATTTGCCACACCCTGTCCGATACGTTTCTACAATACTATGCTAGCAGAGATAAAATATCCTTACAATCCCTTATGAGGTAACATTTTCCTATAAATAATAGACGAATAGTAAGGAAGAATAGTTTCTTCTTTGGCGGGGATTATTTTACGGAAGAAGCCGATAATAATTATGTTTTTGAAGGGTCAGAATAAGATATTTTCTGCTGTTTTTGTTAGAATGGAAGAAGTGTTATTTTGTACGGAGCCGCTGGCAATTTTGCAGCTGAGAATTTTTCCGGGAGGTTTTGCCTTTGAAAAAGAACCATCCTTATAGCAGGGATTTACTTTATGTCCATATGAATGAACGGGACCAGTACGTGCTCTCGCATGGAATAGAATTCCATGAATTCGCCAGATCATTGTCTGATTCGCTCAACCATCTGCTGCTGTTGAAACATCGCTATGAAGATGGTGAGTTCAACAGACATACTTTATTTGAGTATGTCCCCGAGGACAGCGTCGAAAAACTGGTCGGAGCCAATGTCCATGCATTCGGCGATTTCTGCTGGATTGATTTTGAGGAAGTGGAGGCATTGAATGTGCTGTCTGCCCAAGAGATCGCTGAGCTACTATATCTTGGGCACATCAAGCACCATTTGAAACTGCCCTTCTATAATCAGCTTAATAATCGTTTTGTGTTCCTGTCCACTGAAGATGGCTGGTACAACAAAACCTATTACCGAAATCTCAATGACTTTTTCCGTATGCTTGGCTTTGTCCTGTCAGGCAAACTTGGGGAAATGAAGCCGGAAAAAACGCTGCTCGGGATTCGGAAAAAGAAATCCTATCCTTTTGTCAGCAAAGAAATCCTGAAATCATTGACACCAGCCTTGAAGGAAGGGGCGGTTTTTTCGCTGAAGAACATCCAGCAAAACCGCAACAGAATTGAAATACCAATCTGGATCATCGGGGACTTTGCCAACATGGATGACATGTATGATGAATATAAGGAAGCAAGCCGCAGCAATCCGGATGGAAGGATTGTCTTCGATAAAAAAGCGAAAGAATGGAGCTTGCTCGCTCAATAAAGTCGAAAAAGCAAAATTTTTGGAGCAATTTTTGGCAATTCGTGTATAATTGGATGTAGCGGAAAATTACATATCGAAATGAACAGGTGTCTTTTAAAAGAGACTTAATAGGGAAGTTGGTGAAAATCCAACGCGGTCCCGCCACTGTAAATGGGAGCAAGCTGCAACGGCCACTGTACAAATGTATGGGAAGGCGCAGCGAGCATTGACCATGAGCCAGGAGACCTGCCTGTCCATTGCACCAGCAAACCTACGAGGATAGGGAGGTGCCGACAGGCTCTATGTCTTTTATGATGATAAAAACATTTGCTTACTCGGACATCTCCCCTCTGGTGGAGATGTTTTTTATTTATCAAAGGCTTTGTGAGTGTTCTGGAATGAAAAACAACCGCGCAAAGTTTATTAAAATTCGGAGGAGAAGCAAATGAAGAAGTTATTAATGTTAATGATGGCAGCAGCCATGATCCTGGCGGGCTGCGGTACAGAAGCACAGCCCGAAAAGAAGGAAAGCGAAAAAACCGCACAGGAGCAAAAGACAGGATTCCCTGTCACGGTAAAAGACGCAATTGATGAAGAAGTTGTCATTGAAGATAAGCCTGAAAGGATCATTTCCCTGATTCCGAGCAATACGGAAATTGTCTACGCACTTGAGAACGGAGAGGCGATTGTCGGTGTCACTGATTTCGACAATTATCCAGAGGACGCAATGTCGAAGGAAAAAATCGGCGGCATGGAATTCAATATCGAGAAAATGATCTCACTGAAGCCAGATCTTGTCCTTGCTCCTGGATCAACTGCGGACACTGTAAAAGAAGGCCTTCAGCAACTAAAGGATGCAGGAATCGATGTTGTCGTTGTAAATGACGCACAGTCATTTGAAGAAGTGTATCAATCAATTGAGTTGATTGGCAAGGCCATTGGCGAGACAGAAAAGGCGGATGAACTTGTAGAAAATATGAAAAATAGTTTTGCAGAATTGAAAAAGAAAGCTGAAACAATCAAACCGGAAGAGCAAAAGACGGTCTTTGTGGAGGTCTCACCAGCACCGGAAATCTACACAGCCGGCAAGAATACTTTTATCAATGAAATGCTTGAATTGATTGGGGCAAAGAACGCTGCCGGAGATATGGAAGGCTGGCCGAAGGTCGACCCGGAAGCAATTGTTGAGCGTAATCCCGATGTGGTTGTGACAACCTATGGATATTATACAGAAAAGCCAGTTGAGCAGGTGCTCGCACGGCAGGGCTGGAATAATGTGAAAGCGGTCAAGGAGCAGCAGGTTTACGATGTCCACTCCGACCTTGTAACCCGTTCAGGTCCAAGGCTCGCTGAAGGAGCAGAGGAGCTTGCAAAAGCCATTTACCCGGACATTTTTAAATAACAAATCAATCGCCTATCTAATTACGGCGGTGTTTTTGATCATATCGATGCTGCTGGGCATATCCATCGGAAGTGTTTCCATCCCTGTACCCGCCATTATAGAAATCATTGGTGCTGAGATTTTCCGCTCTCAGGGACAGGGAATCGATCCGATGCATGCAAGTATTGTCATGGAGATCAGACTGCCGCGCGTATTGCTGGCAGGACTTGTCGGGGCGTCGCTGGCAATCGCCGGTGCCGCTTTCCAGGGCCTGTTGCGCAATCCACTGGCAGACCCCTATACGCTTGGGATTTCATCAGGTGCCTCCATCGGCGCAGTTGTTACGCTGTTTTTCGGCATTTCGCTTCCGCTGATCGGTGCCTTCACCTTGCCGGTGCTGAGTATTTTGTTCGCCTTCGCCACCGTCTTGTTTGTGCTCTTTTTTGCCAGGAGAATTGACAGGCTCCTAAGGGTGGAAACCATAATATTAACCGGTATTATTTTAAGTTCATTTCTTGGTTCATTCATTTCTTTAATGATTGCTTTATCTGGCGAAGAGCTGCGGCAAATCATCGGCTGGCTTCTTGGCAGTGTGTCAATGCGCGGCTGGGAATACATTAAGATTATTTTTCCTTTCTTTTTGGTTGGTCTGGTGATTTTGCTTGCCAATACAAGGGAACTGAATGCGATGTCCTTTGGTGAGGAAAGGGCACAGCATCTCGGTGTCAATGTCGAGCGCCGCAAGCTGCTGATTTTATTGTCTGGTTCTCTTTTAACAGGATCGGCCGTAGCTGTTTCAGGGACGATCGGCTTCGTCGGTCTCGTCATTCCGCACCTGACAAGGACAGTCTGGGGGCCTGACCATCGCCATCTGCTGCCGTTATCCGTCCTGATTGGCAGCGGCTTCCTGATTCTCGCAGATCTGATCTCAAGAACGATTATCGCGCCTTCGGAATTGCCGATTGGCGTAATCACGGCATTAATCGGTGCTCCGGTTTTTGCGTTTATTTTAATGAAAAATCGCAGGGAAAGAAGTGCTGGCCGATGATCACAGTGAAGAGTTTGACAGGCGGATATGCAGGCGGCGAGGTCCTGAAGAACATCAGTTTTCAAGTAGGCAAAGGGGAGCTGTTCGGCATCCTTGGCCCAAATGGAAGCGGGAAGACCACACTGTTAAAAATGATCAGCGGCGCTTTGGAATTCAGGGAAGGCACCATTGAGCTGGATGGCCGGCCATTGACTCAGTATTCACCAAGGCAGCTTGCCAGGATGATGGCAGTCCTGCCGCAGCATGCGGACCAAGCGTTTCCCTATAGTGTAAAAGAAACCGTTTCGCTCGGCCGCTATGCGCACCAGAAAGGCTGGTTTACTAGCTGGCGAGTTGAGGATGAAGAGATTGTCCAGAAGGTAATGGAACAGACGGGCATCACCCACCTTCAGGAAAAATCAATCGTAGAACTATCCGGCGGCGAGAAACAACGGGTCTACCTCGCACAAGCACTTGCGCAACAGCCGAGGATTCTGTTGCTCGATGAGCCTACGAACCATCTCGACCTGAGTTTTCAAAAAGAGCTGCTGGACCTGCTGAAAAAATGGGCATCAGATGAAGAGCTGACAGTCGTCTCAATTTTCCACGATTTGAACCTGGCATCATTGTATTGTGACAGGCTGCTGCTAATGGAAAACGGCGAGGTTTTGATTGTCGACACTCCTGCCGAGGTTTTAAAAGAAGAACGGATCAAGAGTGTCTATAAGACGCAGATCAAAAACCATCCTCACCCGGAAATCGCCAGGCCGCAACTGCTTCTGGTGCCTGAAACCGACGTCGGTCAAAAGGACGACCTTAATATTGATGCCAGGTATCTTGACGTCGGGCAAGACCGGATTGTCCTGCAGTCACCGGTAAAATTGCGGACGATGTCATCGGGAATAACCGGTGCCGGAATCGGCTGGCATAGTTCCTTTGTGCACCGGATTGTACCGATGGAGTATGACTGCAGCGACCATAAGGCGGAGATGGCCGAGTATTTGCAGGGAAATGGGTTTCTTCCAAGCGAAACTGTTGGGATGATGACGGCCGTGCCAGCGGACACAGCTTCATACCGTTTTTTTCAGGCAGACGGAATGTCGATTTTTATCCTGGTTTCCGCTGGTCACACTCATCGGGACAGACCACGGAATATCAACACATGGCTGTTCATTAACCACAAGATTTCCGAGGAAGCTTTTATCCAGAGCGCAATGACTGCAGCAGAAGCCAAAATTAGTGTTTTGCAGGAGTTAGAGGGAAGCGGGGCTGGCATTGGTGGCCAGTCAGCTGGCATTTCTACTGATAGTATCTGCATCGCTGCCACCCAGCAGGGAGGAACAATTTCTTACGCAGGCACCGCGACTCCGCTCGGCAAGCTGATCAGCGAGGGGATTTATACCTGCACGAAGGAAGCGATATTGAAGTATAGAGCGAGTAAAAACGCGATTCAACATAAATGAAGGAAACTCGACATTCCATCTCGAATTTATTTTTAAGAGGTGATGAGGATGGAATTGAAAATGGGCTATGTCATTTTATATGTTTCTGATCTGGAGAAAACAAAGCAATTTTACGGTGAGCTGCTTGGCCTTAAACTTCGTAATGAATTTGGGACCTATATCGAGTATGAAACGGGCAATACCGTTCTTTCGATGAACACCCGGGAAAGCGGCCGCGAGATCACGACGCTCCCAATCCCCGATGGAATAAGGAAGGAACAAACCTTTGAGCTCGGTTTTGTGACAGAGGACGTCCAGGGTGCAGTAGAAAAACTGCGGGCCGCCGGAGTCCCAATCCTGCTCGAGCCAACCGAGAAGCCATGGGGCCAGGTCGTTGCCTATGCAGCCGATCCAGATGGGCATTATATCGAAATATGCACTCCGATTGGATGAAAAACAAGTCCTGCAGTTCTTTGAGCTGCAGGATTGTTGTTTCAGGTGAGCTGCTAAGTATTATAGTGACTATTAAGGCCAACTTGTTCCCGAAAATCGGGAGGCCAAATGATTTCGGTAACAAGCAAAATCCTGCGTTTAATATTAGTTGCAATTATCTAAGGAACACGTCGATCAATTGCTAATCACAAAACTTCCTTCACCGGTTTCTTGGCAAGAAGTGCCGCTGCCATCCCCAGCACCGGAAGGGTAATGGACATCAGCAGAATTTCCTCATACCCGGCAAAATAATCGTAAGCGAGGCCAAATGGAAGAGGACCCAAGGCGGAACCGAGCACAGTGACGGTCATGGCCGATCCTTTGATGCTGCCAAGCGACTGTCTTCCAAAGAAGCTGGGCCATACGTAGTTCAAGGTAATCCTTTCAAATCCCCCACTGATTCCCCATAATACCCCGAATGCAATCGCAATCGCTGTTTGATCAGCTGCCAGCAGCACGAGGATGAAAATGATTTCCCCTGCAAAAATCCCTGCGAGCACGTACTGTACTTTTACCCGGTCGAGCAGGGGGCCTGCAATCAGAGTAACCGGAAAACCGATCAAAGCCATCAAGCTTAATACAAGTGCGGCAATTCCCGGCGAAATCCCATTTGTTTTAAATATAGAAATCAAGTGAAAAGTTAGTCCAGTGTTTACGAGTGCTGGAATCCCCACACAAAACAGCAATAGCCAGTATGCACGAGTTTTGACTGCTTCCTGGACAGTCCAGTTCACCTCTTCAAAAGGATTGCTTGTTCTGTTTGGAACGGAAGGATCATTTGTCCACTCAGGCTTGACTCCATCTGGATATTCTCCAATATCCTCCGGTTTGTTTCTAATTAAAATATAGGCAAGCGGAACAAAGATGACGAGAAGCAGTACGCCCCAGACCTTCCACGAAAAGCTCCAGCCCCATGTGGCAACCAGCCAGGCATTTAATGGCGGAAGCGCCGCTGAGCTGGCAAATCCGCCGATGGCCATCAGGCTCATTGCCTTCCCGCGTTTCGTAATGAACCACTGCGGCACCAAGGTGTTTGGAATCAGGCTCATAGAACCCTGACCGAGGACCCGGATCAGGAAAAAACCAATGAACAGCATCGCGGTGTTAACGACCATGCTGTTCCAAAAGCTGGCCAGTGCCAGCCCGATGCCAACAATAACAGACATTTTTCTTTGTCCCCATTTATCAACGAAGCGGCCGACAAAGAACATACAGATGCCGGCAGCAAGGGTCGCAAGTGAGTAGACTGCGGATACATGCGAGCGGCTCCAGCCGAAATCTTTTATGTAGGAATCAATAAATACAGAAACAGAATATGTTTGACCCGGGCCAGAAAAAAACACACCGAGCCCTGCGATGAAAACGATGACCCAGCCATAATAAAAATTCGTCTTGAATGGTGCAGATAATCCTGATGTCTTCATGTAAAAACCTCCCAAATCATCATATCAAAATGTCCTCGTTAAAAGCTTGCAGGAAGCTAATCAGTTGAGATGAATTTACATTTTAAGGTTTTTAACATGTATAGGTGAAAAACGTAGATATCGGGTCGAATTTAGCAGATAAGCACATGTTATAACGCTTACAATGATGGTTGCTCGTTTTTATAAATATGTTATGATAAATCCTGTTTTTATCGGACCCGGCTTGCTTGAGAGTAGGAAGCCACAAAAAAACTTAAGGGGTGTTTACTTGAATACTAATACAATTAAAGAACAATGGTTTGGCAACGTTAAAGGAGATATCCTTGCAGGAATTGTCGTTGCGCTTGCTTTGATTCCTGAAGCGATCGCCTTTTCGATTATTGCTGGTGTTGACCCGATGGTAGGACTTTACGCTTCATTCGCTATTGCTGTGACAATCGCGATTGTCGGCGGCCGTCCTGGCATGATTTCAGCAGCGACCGGTGCGATGGCGCTGTTGATGGTGACGCTTGTTGCTGACCATGGTTTGCAATATTTGATGGCAGCAACGATTTTGACAGGTCTCCTGCAGATTCTGTTTGGTGTGTTTAAATTGGCAAGGTTCATGAAGTTCATTCCGCGTTCAGTAATGATTGGATTTGTGAATGCACTGGCCATTTTAATCTTCATGGCACAGCTAGAGCAGTTTGTTGACGCAACATGGGTAATGTATGCGATGGTCGCAGGCGCACTTGCAATCATCTATCTTTTTCCGCGCATCACAAAAGCAGTTCCATCACCGCTTGTGGCGATTATTGTTATTACAGTTATTGCGCTGATGACCAAGAGTGATGTGAGAACTGTTGGTGATATGGGTAATTTAACAGCTGCATTGCCAACTTTCCTGATTCCTAATGTTCCATTCAATCTTGAAACGTTAAAAATTATTTTCCCATATTCATTGGCTTTGGCGATTGTCGGCTTGCTTGAATCTTTGCTGACTGCCCAAATCGTTGATGATATGACAGATACTTCTAGTGATAAAAATAAAGAAAGCCGCGGTCAGGGAATTGCAAATATCGTTGCCGGATTATTCGGGGGTATGGCAGGATGCGCAATGATCGGCCAGTCTGTAATCAATGTTAAATCTGGCGGCCGAGGCAGATTGTCTGCACTTGTTGCCGGTACTTTCCTGATGTTCCTGATTATTGTTCTAGGAAATATCGTTGTCCAAATTCCGATGGCAGCCTTGGTTGGCGTTATGATCATGGTATCAATCGGAACATTTGACTGGTCATCAATCAAAGGCATGGCAAAGACACCTGTAACCGATTCAATCGTTATGGTTGTTACAACCGTCACAACCGTATTCACTCATGATCTATCAAAGGGCGTATTTGCCGGAATCATTTTGAGCGCGATTTTCTTTGTAGCGAAAATCTCCAAGGTGAAAGTTACATCAACATTTGATGTTGCAATGAATCGCCGAACGTATTTTGTAACAGGACAAGTATTTTTCGCTTCAGTAACTGACCTGATTGAATCCTTCGATTTGAAGGAAGATGTAAAAGAAGTTGTCGTCGACCTGACACATGCCCATGTATGGGATGATTCAGCGGTTGCAGCAATTGATAAAATTGTCATTAAACTAAGAGAGAACGGGACAGTTGTCCGTCTGCACGGTCTCAATGACCCAAGCTCTCACTTGATTGACAAACTAGCCGTTCACAAACAGGAAGGCGCTAAGCTATCCGGACATTAAAACGCAAAATATATTTTGGGAAAGCGCGTTGACGAATCAGCGTGCTTTCTTTATATATAAGATAATGGAAATAAATGTAGGGGGAATAGCATGTTTAAGAGAATCTTGTTAGCATCTGATGGTTCTGACCATTCGGTGCGCGCAGCGAAAAAAGCGGTTGAACTGGCAAAGCTTAACGGAGATAGTGAAATTACGGTTGTTTATGTTGTCGATGGGCAGACTTCCAAGGAAGATGTCCTGCACAATCCAGATCGGACAGTAGTCGAGGAAAAAAGAAAAATCAGGCTCCAGCCAGTAACAAACATGCTAGAAGAAGAGAGCTTGAACTTCAGGTTTGAAAAATTGCTCGGTGAACCAGGCCCGGCCATTGTTGACTATGCCAACAAGAATGCATTCGATGTAGTCGTCGTTGGCAGCCGCGGTTTGAACGGCCTGCAGGAAATGGTTCTTGGCAGTGTCAGCCACAAAGTCGCAAAACGAGTAAAAGCACCGGTATTAATCGTAAAATAACCAGCGTTCAGGGCAGCCTGAGCGTTTTTTCTTTGTAGTTTTAATTTTTGTAGTGTAATAGGCCGGATGCTGACTAAACAATGGGAGAATTTTAGTTTTTTTAGCGGAAAAATAAATTTTAAGAGCCGAAATCCATCATTATTATATAGCGATAGTTGATTAATATAGCGGAAATTAAATTTATATAGCGAAAATCCAATTTATATAGCGAATTGGAAATTCCCCTCGATTTTTCCCAGCTAAAAGAACATGGATTAGGAGATGTTATTAAGAGATTTAAATATTCACCGAATTGTTAGTTAACTCATATTGTAAACTAGGCGCTAAAATTAGGTTAATTACCTATAAGTGGCTTTTAAAAAGGTAACTTATTCTCTGAATGTTAACTTTTAACTCTCCAGCAGGTTTCACGCCTAAAAAACAGGAAATAGTATAGCTTGAGAGTTATTATTAAAAATTGATAACAATTCCGTAATTTAAAAATAAAGTGGTAAAATAGGAAGCGGAAAGTGGAGCCAGATTGAATTTATTGGAGGTCTATTTTTATGAAGACAAGAATCGGGCTGCTGTACGGCGGCAAATCGGCTGAACATAAAGTATCAATGCAGACAGCACTTGCTGTGACGAAAGCATTGGATTTTGAAAAATTCGAGATTTATCCTATATACATAACGGAGGAAGGAGAGTGGGTCAAGGGTCCTCAGCTCGGTGCTCCTGCAGGGAATGTAAAGGCGCTGGAGTTCTCCGACAACTCGAACCTTCCGACTCCTTCATTCACACCGGCATTATTCCAGGCTGGCGGAGCAGAATCCGGCCAGACTCTTGATGTCATTTTCCCATTGCTGCATGGGCCCAACGGTGAAGATGGAACAGTGCAAGGCTTGCTGGAATTATTGAATCTGCCGTATGTCGGCAATGGCGTACTCGCCTCAGCTGCCGGCATGGATAAAATCGTCATGAAAAATGTATTCGCACAGGCGGGACTTCCTCAGGTGGACTATGTGGCCGCTATTAGAAGCGAATGGGAAAAGGACAGTGAAAAGGTATACGGCCTTGTCGAAGAAAGACTTGGCTACCCTTGCTTTGTAAAGCCCGCCAACCTTGGATCCAGCGTAGGAATCAGCAAGGCAACCAACAAGCAAGAGCTTGAGGAAGCCTTCAAAGAGGCCTTCCAATTTGACCGTAAAATCATCATCGAACAGGGTGTTGTCGCGCGGGAAATCGAAATTGGCGTCCTTGGAAACGATGAACCTGAATGCTCGGTAGTTGGTGAAATCGTCCCTAAAAAGGATTTCTATGATTACAAAGCGAAGTATGAGGATGGCGATACAGCGATGATTATCCCTGCTGATATCACAGATCAGCAATATGCTGACCTGAAGGAGATGGCAGTCACTGCTTTCAAGGCGCTGGATTGCTCAGGTCTTGTGCGCGCCGATTTCTTCCTGACAAAGGATGGCCAGCTTCTGATTAACGAGGTCAACACAATGCCAGGTTTCACGCCATTCAGCATGTTCCCTCTACTATGGAAGCATACAGGTGTCGAATACCCGCAGCTGATCGAAAAGCTGGTGAACCTCGGAATCGAGCG
The DNA here is from genome assembly GCF_014856545.2 of Mesobacillus jeotgali. Taxonomy (NCBI): domain Bacteria; kingdom Bacillati; phylum Bacillota; class Bacilli; order Caryophanales; family Bacillaceae; genus Mesobacillus; species Mesobacillus jeotgali. The sequence continues at coordinate 216,459 of NZ_CP109811.1, forward strand.
CCATGCTGAAAAACAGAAGATCAAATATACCTTTTAACCTATAAACTAACCAGGGAGACACGGCAGCGGCCGTGTTCTCTTTTCGAATAAGAAAGCATAAAATTCAATTCAAGAATTGTCCAGCTCTAGCGCCTAGCCCCTCGAGTCGCTTGTCTAGCTGCGGCTCCTAACTCCTCGAGACGCTTCAGTCCTGCCAATGAAGTCAAAGAACGACTTCACTGTCAGGCCCTCCAGCGCTTGTCGGAGTTGGGCAGTCGCCTACGCTTTTCGAGTTCGGTCCGCCCGATGAAGTCAAAGAACGACTTCACCGGTCCGCCCACAAGCGCTTGTCGGGGCTGACCAAGGCGCTTGCGCTTTTCTATTGGGAGGAAATAAAAAATGATCCAAAAAACATTAACACAAATCGCTGAAATGGCAGGCGGATTGAATGATGTAAGCCAGTTTGCAGATGTCATCGTCAAAGGCGTTTCAATCGACACTCGCAAAATAGAGCCTGGAAATTTGTTCGTTCCTTTTAAAGGAGCACGGACAGATGGACATAACTTTGTGGCTGATGTCATCCAGAATGGGGGAGCTTCGGCAGCATTATGGCAAAAAGGTGTTCCGAATCCTCCGGAGGATTTGCCGGTCATTATCGTTGAAGATACAACGACCGCCTTGCAGGAGTTGGCTAGAAACTACCGCAACTCGCTTGATATCAAGGTTGTCGGGATTACCGGCAGCAACGGAAAAACGACGACAAAAGATATGACAGCGAATCTGCTGGCGCAAAAATACAAAGTGCAAAAGACCGAAGGAAACTTCAATAACCACCTTGGCCTTCCGCTGACGCTCCTTCGTTTGCGAGAAGATACGGAAGTCGCAGTACTTGAGATGGGCATGAGCAGCAAGGGTGAGATTGAATTTTTAACGAAAATGGGCCGTCCGGATGCTGTCATCATCACCAACATTGGTGAATCCCATCTGCTTGACCTTGGTTCCAGGGAAGCGATTGCCGACGCAAAGCTGGAAATCATCGAAGGCCTCCAGGAAAACGGGCTCATCATCTTCCATGGGGACGAGCCGCTTCTTCAAGAAAGACTGCAGGATTACAAAGGAAATGGCGTCCTGAAAACATTCGGGGCCAGCCAGGATAATGACTTGTATCCGGTCAAAATCGAGCCAATGGAAAATGGAAATAAGTTTACCACCAATCTTGGTAATGAAACTTTCTATCTTCCGGTACTCGGAAACCATAATATCCTGAATGCGCTGGCAGCCATGCTTGCGGCAGAGTTCCTCGGCGTTCCTTTTGAAAAAATGAATGATGGCTTTGCGAGCTTAAAGCTGACGCATATGAGGATGGAGCTTTCCGAAGGCGCTCATGGAGAAAAAATCATCAATGATGCCTATAATGCAAGCCCAACATCCATGAAGGCAGCAATTGACCTTGTCGCCAATCTGTCAGGCTACAGCCGCAAAATCCTTGTGCTGGGTGACATGCTGGAGCTTGGGCCAATGGAGGAGGAATACCATTACAAAGTCGGTTCTTCTCTCGATGCTGAAAAAGTCGACTATGTTTTCACATACGGCAAGCTTAGCGAATCCATTGCCAGAGGAGCAAAAGAGGTCCTTGGTGAGGATAGGGCATTTGCTTTCCAAGATAAACAACAATTAAGCGACAAACTGAAAAAGTATGTAACCGGTGAAACGATCGTCCTCGTCAAAGCATCACGCGGAATGGCGCTCGAAGAAGTCGTCCAATCGCTGCAATAATTATGACCCGCATCTAGATGTCCTGCTCCCAGGGCATCTTCTTGTTTTTAATCCAGCGCCTAGCCAGTTTCATACCTAAAACAGCTTCCTCAGGTGTCTTACGCTTTTTGTTCTTTTTAACTATATGATTACAAAAGCCTTTATCAAGGAAATTCCGGGTTAAATGATTTAAAATGGGGAAAGATTAAATACGAGAAAAACTAATGGGTGATTGGTTATGATAGGTTGTCTGTTAATCCATGGTTTTACCGGGTCTCCGTTTGAAGTGGAACCACTTGCCCAGTCGCTGAAAAAGAGGACCGATTGGAAAATAGTTGTTCCTACCCTGCCTGGCCATGGCAATGAGCTGAATTTGAAGGGAATCAAACATAATGAATGGATTGGCCATGCTGAAAACGAACTGAAGGCGTTATTGAAAGAGTGTGATACCGTCTATGTTGTTGGATTTTCGATGGGCGGGCTGATTGCCAGCTATCTTGCCTCGACTTATCCTGTTGATAAGCTTGTCCTGCTCAGCGCTGCTGCTTATTATGTGAACCCAAAACAGCTTGCATTCGATATTAAGGAAATGATGAGGGACACGTTTAAAGGAAAACTTAGAGAAAATGAATTATTCAAGCGTTATACACGAAAAATCAAAGAAACACCCATGACCGCTACCTTGCAGTTTCGCAGGCTTGTGACTAAAATCAAGCCTATTCTCAACGATGTAAAGGTGCCTACCTTGATCGCACAAGGCGAGAGCGACGGCATCGTGCCCCCGAAAAGCGCCCGTTATCTATATGAAAATATTGGCGCTGAAGAAAAACGGCTGATTTTTTATAAGAACTCCAAACATCTGATCTGTCACTGTGATGAAAAAGAACACTTATTTAATGAGGTATATGCTTTTTTGACCGCCAAGTCGATTGAAGGAATTAGAAGTTGAAGCAATTCCTCAAAAATTGCTTTTCCTTCCTAAAGATGGTATCATGAATATTGAGTGTCTAACTGAGAAAATCCTTTAAGCGGACATACTCCCGTGCTGGAGAATGTCTTTTTTTGCTAATATTTCAGGTTCTGTGCTTCAGCGTATTGTAATTGCTGATTCAGCCCTGCTTAAAACACAAGGTGCAAACACCTATTTGCCGTATAGGTACGATAAAATTGACCAGAATCAGAAATGGTTTGGATCCTTAAACAGCCACTTAAATAACGATGCATCGGAGAAACCGGTGCGGGATAAATGTGAACATAAAGGAGAATGAGCAAAGTTGACAATGTTTCAAGACATGGGCATTAGCCCCGCAACATTAAAAGCTGTAAAGAATATGGGTTTTGAGGAAGCAACTCCAATTCAGGCAGAGACGATTCCAATCAGCCTTCAGAATAAAGACGTGATTGGCCAGGCGCAGACAGGTACTGGGAAGACTGCTGCTTTCGGTATTCCTCTAGTGGAAAAAATCAAGAAAGAAAACCATAATATCCAGGGAATCATCATCGCGCCAACTCGTGAATTGGCCATCCAGGTTTCCGAGGAATTATATAAAATCGGTGCTGGCAAGAGAGTAGGCGTTCTTGCAATCTACGGCGGCCAGGATATCAACCGCCAGATCCGCGCATTGAAAAAAGGGCCTCACATCATCGTCGGAACGCCAGGGCGACTTCTTGATCACATCAACAGAAAGACAATCCGTCTTGATAATGTTGAAACTGTGATCCTTGACGAAGCAGATGAAATGCTGAACATGGGCTTCATCGAAGATATCGAATCTATCCTTGCGAAGATCCCTAGCGAACGCCAGACATTATTGTTCTCGGCAACAATGCCAGGACCAATCCGCAAAATCGCTGAGCGCTTCATGAAGGACCCGGAAGTTGTTCGTGTCAAAGCGAAGGAAATGACAGTTCCTTTGATCGAGCAATTCTATGTTGAAGTACAGGAGAAGAACAAGTTCGATGTTCTTACACGACTTCTTGATATCCAATCTCCGGAATTGGCAATCATCTTCGGACGCACGAAGCGCCGTGTTGATGAGCTTGCTGAAGCATTGAACCTTCGCGGCTACACTGCTGAAGGAATCCACGGAGACCTGACCCAGGCGAAGCGTATGTCCGTTCTAAGAAAGTTCAAGGAAGGATCAATCGACGTATTAGTTGCGACAGACGTTGCAGCACGTGGACTTGATATTTCCGGAGTAACGCATGTTTACAACTTCGATATCCCTCAGGATCCTGAAAGCTATGTACACCGTATCGGTCGTACTGGCCGTGCAGGTAAAGAGGGTATGGCGATCACTTTCGTTACACACAGAGAGACTTCTTACCTTCATGTAGTCGAAAAGACAACTAAGAAGCGTATGGAAAAAATGACTGCACCTACCCTGGACCAAGCACTTGAAGGCCAACAAAGAGCAGTTGTTGACAAGATTACACAAACAATCGAGTCAAATAACCTTCAATACTACCGCCAGGCTGCAGATGAGCTATTGAAAAATCATGATGCTCAAACAGTCGTTGCTTCCGTATTGAAAATGCTGACTAAAGAGCCTGATACAACTCCTGTTAAGCTTACTGAGGAAAAACCTCTTCCAAACAGAAGAGACAAAAAGCCTCAAGGAGACCGCAGAAGATACGATAACAGAGGCGGCGATGGACGCAATAAAAAGCCTTATAAGCCACGCTCTGGAACAAAACGCACTAGCGGCGGCAGCAGAGAAGGCGGCGGCTACAAATCAAGACCTTCACGCTAAAATAAACACACAACCCCCGGTTTTTAACTAAACCAGGGGTTTTTACATGCTTTTTTCAAGTGAAAGGCGACCAATTTATATGAACCCGACTATTTTGACCCAAACTCTAGAGAGATTCTTTAACATTTCGCGATAATTCGACCACATTTCAGGATAATTCGACCACATTTCGTAATAATTCGACCACATTCCGCGATAATTCAACCACATCACAGGATAATTCGGCCAACCTCATCTAATGTATTAATTTTACCAGTCCACCATCTATCGACTTTGGACATACTACCAATAAAAAAACGGGGGTGGCTGATATGACGATTGTTAGGCTTGGATATGTAGCGATGAGTGAGGAGTTGAAGAATGCCTCTCCGTCACAGACGATGACATACAAGCAATTCCAGGGAATCAAGGACAGGGACGCAGCCATCAATAAGCTGGAGAGAATCGCGGTATCCAATCTTGAGAACTGCCTGCGCCTTCTCAGGCACAGCAAAGCGAACGAAATTCATTTTTTCCGGCTGAGCTCGAGGCTGATACCGCTCGCCAACCATGAGGAACTTTCCGATTGGAAGTATATGCGTGCGTTAAAGGAGCCATTAAAGGATATAGCAGACTTTTTACAGGAAAATCCGATGCGTGTTGATTTTCACCCAGATCATTTTGTACTGCTGAATACGCTGAAGACCGAAACCCTGAACAATTCAATCAAGACTCTTGCAATGCATCATGCCTTATTAAAGGGGATGGAAATCGATCCCGAACATCGATGTGTCCTCCATGTCGGAGGTGTCTATGAGAACCGGGAAAAAGCACTGGAGCAATTCATCCATAATTGGGGACTTGTTTCAACCAGGCTGCAAGACATGATCATGCTGGAAAATGATGATACATCGTTCACGCTGCATGATACGCTGTACCTTTGCGAAAAGCTTGGGATCCCGCTGGTCTTCGATTACCATCATCATCTAGCTCATTATGAAAACATAAACTGGCAGGAGCAGTGGGGTCGAATCGTCGGCACATGGGAGAACTCGAAGCTGCCGGTGAAAATGCATATTTCTAGTCCTCGTTCCGAAAAAGAGTTCCGGGCGCACGCCGAATATGTGGATACTGATATGTTCATGGATTTTCTTAACGGAATAAAAGGTTCAGTCCCAGAAATCCACTGCATGATTGAAGCGAAAAAGAAGGATTTAGCCCTGTTCAAGCTTGCTGAAGAACTAAAACTAAAGCCGGAAGTGGAGGCCATTGACGGCAGCAGCTTCAAGATAAAATAATAAGAATCCTCATGCCGATAGCGCATTTTCCTCCCAATTTAGTGCCATACTGATGTGTTATTGTTGTATACTTAGGAAGGTGCTATTAAATGGAAAATTAGGAGGAAGCTTTTATGACGATTTCTGAGCCGCAAAAGCGGATTTCCGAGCAGGCGCTGACTGTCTGGAAAATTGCCGCTGGCCTCCATTCCCTGGTGGTATGGATATTAGCGGGCGGTTTGATCGCCATTACAATTATATTTGACTTACCTAAATGGATTATTGCTGCAGCTATAGCTGTGGCTGCTGTATATAGCTATTTATTCATCATTTTATTGCCAACGCTGCGCTGGAAACGCTGGCGCTATGAAGTAAGGGAGCAGGAGATTGAGCTTCAATATGGCGTATTCATCATAAAGAGGACGCTTATTCCGATGATCCGTGTCCAGCATGTTGATACACAGCAGGGCCCTTTATTGCGAAAATACCGTTTATCGACGGTGACGGTCTCGACTGCTGCGACCATCCATGAAATACCTGCGCTGGATATGGAAGAAGCCGAAAATTTGAGGACCTCCATCTCGAGGCTTGCAAGGGTGGCGGATGAAGATGTCTGATCCGAAAAGGCTGCATCCGATTGCCGCTGTCGTCAATGCGCTTCGCCAGCTAAAGGAAATGATCATCCCGTTCTTGATCTTCGTCGTTTTTGGCAGCAGGGGAACGGACTGGGACCTTTTTTATTTTTTTGGTTCAATTGGGGTTGTCGTGCTTGTTTTAGTTTACGGAGTTTTGTCATGGTACAGATTTACATATCGCATCGAGCAAGGCGAATTGCGAATCGAATACGGGTTGATTGTCAGGAAGAAGCGATACATACCGTTCGACCGGATTCAAAGCCTTGATTTGTCAGAAGGAATTTTACAGCGGCTGTTCGGCCTTGTGAAGGTGAAGGTGGAGACAGCCGGCTCAGGCGGAATGGGACTCCAGGATGGAGAGGCGGTCCTTACGGCGATCACAAAGCAGGATGCACAGGAAATCCACGATTATCTCGTTTCTATCAAAAAATCCGGGCAAATCCTGGAGGGGGAAGAGGTACCCGAATCCTCCGATGATCTGCTATATAAAATCTCTGTTTCAGAGCTATTGATGCTGGCATCAACATCAGGCGGGGTCGGTGTAGTCATTTCCGCGGTGCTTGCGTTCGTATTCCAATTTGAAGAGTTCATTCCGTATGAACAGATTTTTGATGGAGTCGAGCACTTTGTCCAGAACGGGGTTGTTTTTATCAGTGTCGTAGTTTTTCTCGGGTTCCTGCTGGCGTGGATCATTGCGCTATTTGGCACGATGCTGAAATACGCTAATTTTACCGTAAGAAAAGTGGATAATGACCTTGTCATCACACGAGGGTTGCTGGAAAAACGGCAGTTCACGATTCCGCTTAATCGGATCCAGGCCGTCCGCATCAGCGAAAACCTCGTCAGGCAGCCGCTGGGCTATGCTTCGGCATTTGTGGAAAGTGCGGGCGGGTCGGCGCTTGACCAGGAAAGCTCGAAGGTCCTCATCCTTCCAATCGTAAAAAAAAGAAAAATCCCCGGCCTGCTTGAACCGCATTTGACGGAGTACCACTTCCGTGTCAATATCAATCCTGCACCAGGGCGGGCCTACAGCAGATACTTATTAAAAGGCTGGCTGTTTACACTGCCGGTCCTCATCGCAGCCATCTGGTTTTTGAGACCATGGGGCTTTGGCTCGCTGCTCTTGCTTCCAGTCTCGGCGGTATGGTCCTATCTTAATTATAAGGATGCAGGCTGGAGCCTTGACAATGGGATGCTGACATTCCGATATCGCAATATTGTTAAGAACACGGTGTATATGAGGAAAAATAAAGTCCAGTCCTTCAGCATGAAAGAAAGCTTTTTTCAGCGGAAAAAGAAACTGGCTACCGTCGAAGCAATTGTCAAATCCGGGCATGGCGGCGCTGGCGGCAAAGTCATTGACCTTGAAAAAAAGCATGTTGACATGATGTATAACTGGTACTCACATGAAGTTAATGAGTAAGAACAAAAAAGCGCCCTTGAGGCGCTTTTTATTACCTTTTATAAATGGCGGCTCCGGTTAGAAAACCTGCAAGCATACCAAAAATATGTGCCGTAATATTGATGTTCGATTGGACGAATGTCATGACCACGGCAATGATGGCAATCGTCATGATTGTCTGGGAGTTTTCACGTGACATCATGGCTTTTCGGAACATTGTGATAGAAATATAGAAACCGAAAAGTCCGAAGATGGCTCCGCTAGAACCAACATGTGTGTAGGTCAGCGGCTCGAGAATCAGGGTAGCGATGTTTGCGGCGATGCCTGTAGCGAGATAGAGCAGGATGAATTTTGTTTTGCCAAGCAGCTGCTCGAGTGCCGGGCCGAACAACACGAGCGAAAAGCTGTTGAACAGCATATGCGCAAACCCTGCATGCATGAAGATCGGTGTGACAAGCCGCCAGTATTCGCCGTTCACAACGTACAAGTTCACACCGGCCAGAAGTCCAAACAGGTATTTGCTCGGGAAGATTGGCAATGCCGTCAACAGATATAATATGATATGGATGGCAATGATGATGGTAATAACAGGGTAAAATCTAATGAAGTCGCGCAAGCTTTCTGTTCTTGTAAACATGGAAACCTCCTCGGTCCTCATAATCGTGAGGTTTGGTTATTTTTAAATTGGTAAAAGTCCTAATCTAAAGGATAGCCCTAATGAACGAAAGTTGTACACTATTTTCTATGCGCATTTCATCTTTTTTAGAAGGGAGCTGGAAAAATGATCATCGGAACAGGAATCGATATCGTGGAAATCGGAAGAATCCGCAAACTGGCAGAGTCGCAGCCGCGCTTTGCCGAGAGGGTTTTAACGGAAAAAGAAAGAGAAGTTTATAAACAATATAATGAACGGAGAGGAATTGAATTCCTTGCCGGACGCTGGGCAGCGAAGGAAGCTTTTTCAAAAGCGAAAGGGACTGGCATCGGCAAAGAATTGTCCTTCATGGATATCGAAATCGAGCACGACCCACACGGAAGGCCAATCGTCACAAAGCCTTATATGGAGGGGGTACACCTTTCTATTTCTCACAGTGAGCATTATGCTATCGCACAGGTGGTCATCGAAAAAATTTAAAATGCTTGTCAATCCCGGGGGCATATTCGCCCAGGTTGTCTCATATATTCATAATGCAGTAAGGGAGACAAGGCTAGGGCGGCGAGAACAAGGCTGCACGAAGACAACTCAAGCATTTTTGCAGCCAGTGTCTTATTCCTGTCCTTTCTTTCCCTTTACACGTTTAAATGAGACTAAAAGGGGTTGGAAGAATGAAGAAAAGGTTATTGCTGCTTCTCGCCGGGCTCATGGTTATTTTTGCTCTGGCTGCCTGCGGTACAAAATCACAGGAATCTGTGGTTAAGGAGTTGGATGGAACGCTCGAAGATCTGAAGAGTTACAAGGCTAAGGCAAAGATGACATTACAAATGGGCACGGAGCCGCAAGTGTATGATGTGGAGATTTGGCATAAAGATCCGTCATTTTACCGCGTGAACCTGAAGAATGCCCAGAAGGACCAAAGCCAGATGATCCTCAGGAATGATGAAGGAGTTTTTGTTCTTACGCCTGCCCTTAACAAAAGCTTCAAATTCCAGAGCGACTGGCCGAAGAACAGCAGCCAGGCTTATCTGTACGAATCTTTAATCACTGATATTCTCGAGGATAAGCAAGCGAAATTCTCGGCGACCAAGGAGCATTATGTGTTCGAAACGAAAACAAGGTACCAGAACAATAAGATGCTTCCAATCCAGGAAATCAAGCTGAACAAAAAGAGCCTGGCGCCGGTTAGTGTGAAGGTGATGGATCCAGACCGCAATGCGCTGGTGACGGTTGAATTCTCTGACGTGAAATTCGACGCAAGTTTTGATAAAGATGCGTTTGATATGAAAAAGAACATGACAGGTGCTCAGCTTGAGGTACCGGTTATGGCAGATGTAGAAGACAAGGAATTCACAGTGAAATACCCAGTGGCTGAAATCCCAGGCGTGACTTTGATTGATGAAAAGGAAATCACGACTGAGGATGGAAAGCGCGTCGTATTGACCTATGATGGCGAAAAGTCCTTCACGCTGATCCAGGAAAAAGCAGACGCGATGCCTGCAATGTCCTCTGCGATCAACATGACTGGAAAACCTGTCGACCTAGGATTCACGATTGGAGCCATGAATGAAACCTCTGTATCCTGGACCCACCTTGGAGTCGATTATATGCTGGCTTCAACAGATCTATCACCAGAAGAACTGGAAATGGTCGCAAAATCAGTTCTGGCCGATATGGAAAAATAAAAATTCAAATGCAGGCTCAGTGTAACCTGGGCCTGTTTTTTTATGAGTATTGATGCAAGAAAAGGGATTATTTTGCTTATTTTTTTTAGCTAAACCTGCGTTTTTCTGCCACGAACTTTCCACTCGAAAAATCCGTATATATTATCCATTTGACATTGAGTTCTATCGGTTTGATAATAAAACAATAAAAATAATGTTCGGGTTGAAGGAAGTGGAGTTTCGTTGGAGGAGCAAGGATTTTTTTACCGTGATACATGGGCAGAGGTAGACCTTGATCACGTCAGGGCAAATGTGGAGCGGATTAAGGGCCACCTGCCTAAAAATGTTGAATTTATTGCCGTGGTGAAGGCCAATGCTTACGGCCATGGGGATTCACAGGTGGCAGAAGCGGCTATAGCAGCGGGAGCATCGATGCTGGCTGTCGCGTTCATGGATGAAGCCCTCGCGCTCAGAAAGAAGGGAATCACCGCACCGATCCTTGTACTGGGAGCCAGCCGGCCGGAGGATGTGAACATCGCGGCCGAGGAGGATATCATCCTGACTGTTTTCCAGAAGGATTGGCTGGAAAAAGCGCGTCAAGTACTAAAAGCAGATGCTTCCCTGTCACTTCATATAAAAATAGACACAGGTATGGGCCGTATCGGTATTCGATCTGTAGAAGAATTGAAGACTGCGGAAAAATTGATTGATGAGGATGAAAGACTCCAGCTGCACGGCATCTATACCCATTATGCGACAGCGGATGAATTGGATGACTCATATTTTAACAAGCAGCTTGCCTTGTTCCAGGAAATGCTCGGTGCCATAGAAACGCAGCCGCCTGTTGTCCACAGCAGCAACAGTGCCGCCGCTCTGATGCATGGAGATGCCCGCTTCAACGCGGTAAGGGTCGGAATTGCGATGTACGGCCTGGCCCCGTCAATGGAGATCGCACCTGAATTGCCGGTCGAGCTGCAGGAGGCATTCACGCTGCATTCCAGGCTCGTACATGTGAAGAAGCTTGAAAAAGGCGAGAAGGTCAGCTACGGAGCGACATATGAAGCGCCGGAAGAAATTTGGGTAGGGACGCTTCCAATTGGGTATGCTGATGGATGGATAAGAAGACTGCAGGGTCAGGAATTACTGGTCGATGGCAAAAGGTCCCCGATCATCGGAAGGATTTGCATGGATCAATGCATGGTAAAGCTTCCGTACGAGGTTCCGGTGGGAACGATTGCCACCTTGATCGGCAGCCAGGGACAGGAGTCAATCTCCATCAATGAGATTGCCAGCAAGCTAGAAACCATCAATTATGAAGTCCCGTGCATCATCTCCTCAAGGGTGCCAAGGTTGTACAGGCAAAATGGCAAAGTGGTCGATTTGAACAATTCGCTGTTATAGAACATCCAATAATTAACAAACCTGTGTAATCCCGCTAATACCATGCATAAAATACTAATTTTTTGGCGGATAATACAGAAGAATTGCTGATTTACCTTTGCATCTGGCATAAATAGTGATAATATTAGAAATGGTAGAGAGATAACGAACTTAATAATGGTATGTAGTGATGATGGTGGAGGTGTATGTTTGTGTCTGAATCCAGCGCAACAACTGAGATTTTGGTAAAGTTACCGCAGCATCTTTTAAGTGAACTAGATGGATTTGTTAAGCAAGAGAACGTAAACCGCAGCGAATTTATTTATCAGGCAACAAAAATGTTTTTGCGTGAGAAGAAAAAGAGACAAATTCGTGAATCCATGAGACGTGGCTATATGGAAATGGCCAAGATTAATTTGACCATTGCATCTGAAGCATTTCAAGCAGAATACGAGGCAGAACACACAGTTGAACGTCTAGTCAGCGGAGGATAATCCTTTGATTGTCAAACGTGGTGACGTCTATTTTGCGGACCTATCCCCAGTTGTTGGTTCAGAGCAAGGCGGAGTGCGCCCTGTCCTGGTCATCCAAAACGACATCGGGAATCGGTTTAGTCCCACAGTCATTATCGCAGCGATCACAGCACAGATCCAAAAAGCCAAGCTTCCTACTCATGTAGAGATAGATGCGAAGCGGTATGGTTTTGAACGAGACTCGGTCATCTTATTGGAACAGATACGCACAATTGACAAACAGCGCCTAACCGATAAAATTACCCATCTCGATGACGAAATGATGGAAAAAGTGGATGAAGCCCTTCAGGTAAGTTTAGGTCTTATCGAATTTTGATTTAACAGCACGCTCTTAAAAAAGAGCGTTTTTTTGTAACCGAACACCTGGCCTGCCCGCAGGCCTTATACATAACCAAAAAATAAAATCGGATGTTTTCTGTGTGGGAGGCAAGCTTAGCGGCTTGTCTCTTTTTTATTTAGTTGCCGGAGGTTGTGTTGGTTTCGGAGTTGAAAGAGGAGAGATGTCGGGGAAAGCTGTTAGAAGTAATTTAAGTTCGGACAGGTTTTGGTGTGGGATGCTTAAAAGCTGTCAAAAAAAGCCTGGGATTGTGACAGGTTTGGTGGTGGAAACGGAAAAGCTGTCAAAAGAGAGCCTAACTTAAGACAGGTTTGGGAGGAAAAGCAGAAAAGCTGTCAAAAGAAAGCCTAACTTAAGACAGGTTTGTGAAGAAAACCAGAAAAGCTGTCAAAAGAGAGCCCAACTTAAGACAGGTTTGTGAAGAAAACCAGAAAAGCTGTCAAAAGAGAGCCCAACTTAAGACAGGTTTGGGAAGAAAAGCAGAAAAGCTGTCAAAAGAAAGCCCAACTTAAGACAGGTTTGGGAAGAAAAGTGGAAAAGCTGTCAAAAGAGAGCCCAACTTAAGACAGGTTTGGAAGGAAAAGCGGAAAAGGTGTCAAAAGAAAGCCCAACTTAAGACAGGTTTGGGGAGAAAATCAGAAAAGCTGTCAAAAGAAAGCCCAACTTAAGACAGATTTGGGAGGAAAAGTGGAAAAGCTGTCAAAGAGAGCCCAACTTAAGACAGGTTTGGAAGGAAAAGCGGAAAAGCTGTCAAAAGAAAGCCTAACTTAAGACAGGTTTGTGAGGAAAAGCAGAAAAGCTGTCAAAAGAAAGCCCAACTTAAGACAGGTTTGTGAAAAAACCAGAAAAGCTGTCAAAAGAAAGCCCAACTTAAGACTGGTTTGGGGAGAAAATCGGAAAAGCTGTCAAAAGAAAGCCTAACTTAAGACAGGTTTGGGAAGAAAACCAGAAAAGCTGTCAAAAGAAAGCCCAACTTAAGACAGGTTTGGGAAGAAAAGTGGAAAAGCTGTCAAAAGAAAGCCTAACTTAAGACAGGTTTGTGATGAAATGCGGAAAAGCTGTCAAAAGAGAGCCCAACTTAAGACAGGTTTGGAAGGAAAAGCGGAAAAGGTGTCAGAAGTAGCTCCTCGCCACAATTAAAAGAGAATTACATCAAGTAAAATGGAATACGGAAAAAATGGAATAATAACAATAATACCTGCATAGCGATATTCGCAGAATCCTGTCGATTAGTTGATTTTATTTGACGAAAGAAAACTGTTATCATTAAATGGAGATATATAATCAGGAATTTATGAATATTTATTTACAGTTTTAAAATTGGTTTACAATTGGTCGGAAGAGGGTAATGTAAAATTTTGTTGTGATAGAATGGGGAGGATGGAATGAATAAAATAATCTCGAACTATATCCAGGCTCACAAGCAGGACATCCTGGATCAATGGATAGATAGGACAAAAGAAGAAGCGGATGACCGGGTAGTCCGCCTTGTTTCAGATCGGGTTTTTCAGTCTGCGAGCAAGGAATTCATCGATTTGATCATCTCGAATTTCAAAGGGACGAGTGAAGAGTACAATGAAAGGTTGACGGATTTTGCTGAAAAGGTTGTCAGGCTTGGCTGGCCTTTGACGTTCGTCACCAAAGGACTGCATACCTTCAATTTGATTGTGTTTGAAGGCATGCAGAAAGAAGGTGTCGTGACGCAAGAGAATCAGATGGAGATCGTTTACGAGTTTGACCGCTGGGCAACTCCGATGAATAATGAAATCGTCAGCGTCTATTCATCCACATGGGAAAGAACAGTCTCCCTCCAGAAAATTGCCTTGCAGGAGCTATCTGCCCCGCTGATTCCTGTGTTTGAAGGAATTACGGTAATGCCGCTAGTAGGTACGATTGATACTGAGCGTGCAAAGCAAATCATGGAAAACCTGCTGAAGGGTGCGGTAAAACACCGTTCCGAAGTAGTACTGATTGATATTACGGGTGTACCTGTCGTTGATACGATGGTTGCCCATCATATTATCCAGGCAGCGGATGCTGTTAGGCTCATCGGTGCCAAGTGCATGCTTGTAGGGATCCGTCCTGAAATTGCACAGACCATCGTCAACCTCGGCATTGACCTGAACCAGTTTACAACAAAGAATAACTTGAAAAAAGGAATCGAAGCAGCTCTTGAGCTGACAAATAAAAAAATCGTTTCATTGGAGGGAGCAAAGTGAGAATACCTATCCTAAAGCTGGATGATTGTCTGTTGGTCTCCATTCAATGGGAGCTTGATGACCAGACCGCTCTTCAATTTCAAGAGGATTTGCTCCATAAGATTCATGAGACAAGTGCGAATGGAGTCGTCATTGATCTGACATCAATTGACTTTATCGACTCTTTTATCGCCAAGGTTCTTGGGGACGTCATTAATATGTCCAAGCTCATGGGTGCGATTGTAGTGATTACCGGAATCCAGCCTGCTGTTGCCATAACGCTAATAGAATTAGGTATCGGCCTTGATGATGTCCTAACTGCATTAGATTTAGAAAAAGGTTTGGAGAAATTACAACAGGAATTGGGGGAATAGGTGAATGGACATCCAATCCTGCGTTACGATCATAAACGAATGGGACATCGTCGCAGCACGCCAGCTTGGCCGGAATGTTGCGAAGGAGCTTGGTTTTGGAACAGTTGACCAGGCACGAATCACCACCGCCATCAGTGAATTGGCCAGAAATATCTACTTATACGCCGGCAAAGGGCAGATTTGCATCGATAAATTATATGACGGCGGTAAAGCGGGATTGCGAATCAACGCAATGGACAGCGGCCCAGGTATAAAAGAAATACGCCAAGTCATGGAAGATGGCTTTTCAACATCAGGAGGACTAGGAGCCGGCCTTCCCGGAGTGAAGCGTCTAATGGATGAGTTTGACATAGACTCGAGCCCCGGACAAGGAACTCAGATTAAAGCGACTAAATGGCTCCGTTAGGGGGAGAAAGTATGGATTTCCGAGAAATGATGGAATCAAAGTATCGGGATATTCTTGACAATTATATAAAAGAGCAATCTGAGCAGGCATTATATGCAGGGCAGAAATTCAGCCGCAAGTCGATTGAGCAAAAAATTGCACCGGAAGAAATCGTCAGCCTCCATAAAAGCATACTGCTCGAGATGTATCCTGAACTTCCAGATGATATCATGCATTCCTTTGATATCCTCCTTGAGGTGATGATTGCCTATGGTATCGCATACCGAGAGCATCAAAGCCTGAGACACCAGCAGGAGGAATTAAGATCTGAAATGGAAATTGCCGCCAATGTTCAGCAAACCTTGCTGGGTACGAAAATTCCAGCTGTGCCTGGGATTGATATCGGGGCCATCAGTGTTCCGGCCAAGCATATGAACGGTGACTATTTCCATTTTGTCCAGGATGAGAACAATAATATCAGTGTCGCGATCGCTGATGTCATTGGAAAGGGTATTCCGGCCGCACTTTGTATGTCCATGATCAAGTATGCAATGGACAGCCTGCCAGAAAACCGGCTTGATCCGAGCAGCATCCTGGAAAATCTGAACAGAGTCGTTGAACAGAACGTTGACCCAAGCATGTTCATCACGATGTTCTACGGAATGTTCAATCCTTCCAACAACGTCTTCTACTATGCCTCAGCAGGGCATGAGCCTGGCTTCTATTATGATTCCAAAAAGAAGGAATTCTCTGAGTTGGTCGCTAGAGGCTTACTGCTAGGGGTGGACAAGCGGACGAAGTATACCCAGTATGAGAAAGAAATACTTCCTGGGGATATGGTGATCTTGATGTCTGACGGAGTGACCGAGTGCAGAACGGAAGAAGGATTCATCGAAAAGGAAACATTAATCGGATATATAAATAAATATATTCACTTAAATGCTCAGGAAATTGTCAATAATATCTTTAGGGAACTTGAAAAACTTCAGCATTTCCAATTGCGTGATGATTTTACTCTAATCATTTTAAAAAGAGATGTTTAATCGGGTTCCAAACCGGGTAAATCAAAAGAGCAATTGAATTGTAAAGGGTGGGTCATTTATGAATATTTCGATAGATGTGAAAGAAACAGAATCAACATTAGCAGTCAAGGTAAGTGGCGAAATTGATGCATATACAGCTCCACAGTTACGTGAAAAGCTTTTCCCTATGTCCGAAAAAGAGGGCGTAAAGATGGTTGTTGACCTTTCAGAGGTCAATTATATGGATAGTACAGGGCTTGGAGTATTTGTGGGAGTGTTCAAAAACGTGCGTGCACATGACGGTGAGTTTAAAATCGTTGGGTTGTCCGAGCGTTTACAGAGACTTTTCGAAATCACTGGCTTGGCCGATATTATCGATATAAACAGCCAGATTGAGGGTGGAGTGCAATGAACCAGTCATTTGACTATATTGAGATGAAAATCCCGGCTAAACCGGAATTCGTGGGTGTCATTCGTTTGACCCTGTCTGGTATTGCAAGCCGCATGGGTTTTTCCTACGACGAGATTGAAGATTTAAAAATTGCTACCAGCGAAGCTTGTACCAACGCTGTACAGCATGCATATAAAAACAATGAGAACGGCGAAGTCATCATCGGTTTCGGATTGTATGAAGACAAGCTTGAAGTGATGGTTGCAGATAATGGCCAGAGCTTTGATTTCCACTCAGCGCGCCAGGGACTAGGTCCTTATGATCAGAATAGTTCTGTGGAATTCCTTCGCGAAGGAGGCTTGGGACTGTATTTGATCGAAACCTTGATGGACGAGGTTCGAATCCATCACAAAGAGGGCGTCACGGTCTTTATGACCAAGTACCGAGAAGGAGAGCAGGTGGAGAGAGATGCAGAGACAATCTCAACCTAAGCAAAGGCCAAAAGAAGAGATTAATGAATTAATCAAAGCCTACCAGCTGCATGAGGATGCAGACGCCCAGAATGAGCTGGTTCTTCACTATCAAAACCTTGTAGAAACAATCGCGAGAAAGTACTCAAAGGGAAGGTCGTTCCATGAGGATATTTTCCAGGTTGGGATGATTGGCCTTTTAGGCGCAATCCGCCGTTACGATGAAACATTCGGTAAAAGCTTTGAAGCATTTGCCGTACCGACTATCATTGGTGAAATCAAAAGATTTTTAAGAGATAAAACATGGAGTGTCCATGTACCGCGCAGGATAAAGGAGCTTGGTCCAAAAATCAAGACGACAGTCGAAGATTTGACCACCCAGCTGCACCGCTCTCCGCGTGTGGATGAAATTGCCGAAGCACTTCAGGTTTCCGAAGAAGAAGTATTGGAAGCCATGGAGATGGGAAAAAGCTACCAGGCATTATCTGTGGACCATTCTATTGAAGCTGATTCTGACGGAGGAACAGTCACCCTGTTGGATATCGTTGGAAACATTGATGATGGCTATGAAAAAATCAATCAAAGAATGGTGCTCGAGAAAGTACTCCATGTACTAAGTGAACGCGAAAAGTTAATTATCCAATATACCTATCTTGATAACCTGAGCCAGAAAGAGGCTGGAGACAAGCTTGGTATTTCGCAGATGCATGTATCCAGACTTCAAAGAAGGGCAATCAAAAAGCTTCAAGAAGCGATCCATGCGGAAAACAACAATTCGGAGTACATTACATGATTCAACAGTTCAAAGACAAAATAGAACTTTATGCTTACCAGACAATAAAAGAAGGTAAAATAGAGTGCGGTGACAGCTATTATTATACAGCTACTGATGATTATTTTGTCTGTGTACTTGCTGATGGATTAGGGTCCGGGCAATACGCCCATGAAGCCTCTGCGGCAGTCGTTTCAGTAGTGGAGCAACACCACCATGAAGACGTAGATACGCTCATGAAATACTGCAACAATATACTGGTGCAAAAAAGAGGAGCCGCTGTTTCAATCTTCAAAGTCTATTTCGAGACCCGCGAGTTTGTATACAGCTGCGTCGGAAATATCCGCTTCTTTCTCTATACATCAAGTGGCAAGCTGACATACCCATTGCCAGTCACGGGTTATCTGTCAGGTAAGCCGCAGGTGTTTCATACCCAGAGATTCGTTTATGAGCCAGAATCAAAATTCCTGATTT
Organism: Mesobacillus jeotgali; assembly: GCF_014856545.2. Lineage (NCBI taxonomy): Bacteria > Bacillati > Bacillota > Bacilli > Caryophanales > Bacillaceae > Mesobacillus > Mesobacillus jeotgali. The sequence goes on from NZ_CP109811.1 coordinate 234,894, forward strand.
ACTCAGACGGTTTTGACAATATCCATGGCGCTAAAACGATATTGAAGGGATATCGCTCGGTTGGTGCAATCGCAGAACAAATCAAAAGCGAATATGCCAACTCAATGGATGATGCAACTTTTATTGTAGGAAGTCTACTTTAGCCGGTGGGCTTCTTTTTGTTTTACCGCACACTGCCTTCACATTACCAGAACTGTAAACCTTCAGCCGATTTTGGTACACTATTAAAGTGCCAAGCAATATCAAAAAAGATTATGGAGGATTGTCTCTTGACTCAAACAATGGATAAGCAAGATCAATATGTGAAAATCATTGCCAAAGAGCAATCGTTAACAGCTAAACAAGTGCAAAGTGTCATTTCATTAATAGATGAAGGAAACACTGTACCGTTCATAGCCCGTTATCGAAAGGAAATGACCGGTGCGCTTGATGAAGTGCAAATCCGTGACATCGTTGAAAGATGGCAATACATACAGAATTTAGAACAGCGAAAAGAGGAAGTCATCAGGCTCATCGAAGAACAAGGAAAGCTGACTGACGAATTGAAGGGAAGCATCGAAAAAGCAATCAAGCTCCAGGAAGTAGAAGACCTTTACCGTCCCTACAAGCAAAAAAGAAGGACGAAAGCGACTGTCGCAAAAGAAAAGGGCCTTGAACCTCTTGCTCAGTGGATGCTGGAGTTTCCGGTAAACGGAAGTCTCGAAGACAAAGCCCGCGAGTTTTTATCAGAAGAAAAAGGTGTTGACTCTATCGAAGATGCGATTGCCGGCGCGAAAGACATTATCGCTGAAATTCTTTCCGATGACGCCGACAGCCGCAAGTGGATTCGAAATGAAACCTTTAAAACTGGCTCCATCGAATCTTCGGTAAAAAATGAAGAGCAAGATGAGAAAAATGTTTATGAAATGTACTATGAATACTCGGAGCCAGTCAGTAAAGTGGTGCCGCACCGAATCCTTGCACTCAATCGCGGTGAAAAAGAAGATCTGTTGCGAGTGTCAATAAAACCAAAAGCAGATGTCATCATGAGCTACTTGCAGCGTAATTGGGTTACTAAAAATCACTCTGTCACAGCTGCTTCAGTAACCGTGGCTATCGAAGATGCATATAAGCGACTGATCCAGCCGTCAATCGAACGTGAGATCAGGAATGAACTGACAGAAAAAGCGGAAGAGCAAGCGATTCACATTTTCTCGGAAAACCTGCGAAAACTGCTATTGCAGCCTCCGTTAAAAGGGAAGGTCGTCCTGGGTGTAGACCCTGCGTTCAGAACAGGGTGTAAGCTGGCTGCTGTGGATGAAACGGGAAAAGTTTTATCAATTGGAGTAATTTATCCTCATACCTCTGGCGCTAAAAATACCGAAGCAAAGGACAAATTCATTAAAGTCCTGAATGACTATGAGGTAGAGATGGTTGCGATCGGCAACGGTACTGCTTCCAGGGAAACGGAACAATTCGTGTCAGACATCCTGAAAGAAATGGATAAGGAGATTTTCTATCTCATTGTCAATGAAGCAGGAGCGAGTGTCTATTCAGCATCAGACCTGGCCCGCGAAGAATTCCCTAATTACCAGGTAGAAGAACGAAGTGCGGTTTCGATTGCCCGTCGTTTGCAGGACCCGCTGGCTGAACTTGTTAAAATTGATCCCAAATCCGTCGGTGTCGGCCAGTACCAGCATGATGTCAGCCAGAAAAAGCTATCCGAATCACTGACATTCGTTGTTGAGACTGCAGTCAATCAGGTGGGTGTCAACGTAAATACAGCATCATCTTCTTTACTGCAGTATGTTTCCGGCCTTTCTAAAACTGTAGCCAATAATATAGTGAAGAAGCGTGAGGAAGAAGGGAAGTTCACAAGCAGAACACAGCTAAAAAAAATACCTCGTCTCGGAGCGAAGACCTATGAACAGGCAATTGGGTTCCTGCGTGTCATTGATGGAAAGGAACCGCTCGACAGAACCGGTATCCACCCAGAAAGTTACGGTGAGGTAAAGCAGCTGCTTGATAGCCTGGGTTTCAAATCAAAAGATTTAGGAACTCCTGCATTAAAAGATGCCCTCGCCAAAATTAACATCGACCAAACTGCAGATGAGTTAGGAATCGGGAAACTTACGCTGAAAGATATCATTGATGCACTCGTAAGACCTGAAAGAGATCCGCGGGATGAGCTTCCGGCACCTTTATTGAAAAAGGATGTATTAAAGCTGGAGGATCTAAAAACGGGAATGGAGCTTCAAGGTACTGTACGGAACGTCGTTGACTTCGGTGCTTTCGTTGATATTGGTGTAAAGCAGGATGGCCTTGTCCATATCTCTAAGCTAAGCAACCGCTTCGTAAAACATCCGCTGGATATTGTATCCGTCGGGGACGTTGTTACTGTATGGGTGGACAGTGTCGACCAGAAGAAAGGTCGAGTCGCCTTGACAATGCTTAAGCCTGACCAGGCATAATACAAAAGACTGCAGGAATGCCTGCAGTCTTTTAATCGTTTAATCCCTGTTTATTTCTATAAAAGTACCAACATTGGTTTAAAAGTTTGATTTGATACCTATTTTTCTCGTAGAAGGCTCGTTTCATTTGATTCTGAAACCAGACAGGCATAGCACAATACCTCCTTAAGATAATACGTTAAAAGGTAACATTAATATATGCTATAATGGGTTGTCATGTTTCTATAAAAGGCAGGCGTTTTACAAATGACTGATCAAGAGTTGCATAATCTTGTAGTGGCGATCTCAAATGAATACTTCCATAAGCCATTCAGGCATAAGGCGTTCTTCAACCCGAGGCTCCGCACTACAGGAGGACGTTATATGCTGAGCAGCCATACCATTGAAATTAATAAAAAGTATTTTGAACAGCTGGGTGAAGCAGAGCTCGTTGGGATCATTAAGCATGAACTATGCCATTACCACCTTCATATAGAAGGAAAAGGTTACAAGCATCGCGATAAAGATTTCCGAGATCTATTAAAGAAGGTAGATGCCCCGAGGTTTTGCTCTGTCCTTCCGGAGGAGAAGAAAAGGAGGGCGAAACAGAAATTCGTTTTTTATCAGTGCAGCAGCTGCAAGTTGACTTATCGCCGCAAAAGATCTATAGATACCTCAAAATACGTGTGCGGAAAATGCCGGGGAAAGCTCGTAAAAGTGAAGGAAATGACTGTAGAATAAGCGTTTGTGGGCTTTTAAAAAAGAAATTAAAAACTTATCAAAAACACCCTTGACTTTTAGTGGGTACCTCCCTATAATAGTAAGAGTCGATAAGACAACGACACGAAAAAATAAAGCTATTCTGTAGTAGCTCAGTGGTAGAGCAACGAGCGATATCATCTCCGGGTTTACTACGAGTTGTACTCATCGAGCCGCTTCTTGAATAAGCGTTCTGAGATGAGGACAGTCGGCTAAGGATAACTTTTGAAAGAACAAATACAATTATTCCGCAGTAGCTCAGTGGTAGAGCACTCGGCTGTTAACCGAGCGGTCGTAGGTTCGAATCCTACCTGCGGAGCCATTAATTTCAAAGGTATGGGGAAGTACTCAAGAGGCTGAAGAGGCGCCCCTGCTAAGGGTGTAGGTCGGGTAACCGGCGCGAGGGTTCAAATCCCTCCTTCTCCGCCAGAACCTTATAAAATGGCCCCTTGGTCAAGCGGTTAAGACACCGCCCTTTCACGGCGGTAACACGGGTTCGAATCCCGTAGGGGTCACCAAGATTTTTTCGCGCTAGCGAAAATAATCATCCTTAATTTCGCGACAGCGAAAACAACTAAATTAATTCCATATTTGGTCCCGTGGTGTAGCGGTTAACATGCCTGCCTGTCACGCAGGAGATCGCCGGTTCGATCCCGGTCGGGACCGCCATTTTATTGGGCTATAGCCAAGCGGTAAGGCAACGGACTTTGACTCCGTCATGCGTTGGTTCGAATCCAGCTAGCCCAGCCATTTTTGAGCCATTAGCTCAGTCGGTAGAGCAGATTGCTCGCTGCATTGAGTTTTCTTCCTTGGCAATCTGCGAGAAAGACCGGAGGTCTTTTGAGCATCAGGTGCGACAAGGGAATATAAATGGGTGGATACAATCTTTGTTCCACTTCAAATATGAGCCATTAGCTCAGTCGGTAGAGCATCTGACTTTTAATCAGAGGGTCGAAGGTTCGAGTCCTTCATGGCTCACCAGATTTTTTCGCCTTTAGCGAAAAAATGTCCTTGATTTCGCGACTATGATTTAATCATGTCGGCGATAATCAATTCACAATATTAATATGCGGGTGTGGCGGAATTGGCAGACGCACCAGACTTAGGATCTGGCGCCGCAAGGCGTGGGGGTTCGACTCCCTTCACCCGCACCATTAATTACCTGTTGATTAATGAATGTAAATTAGTTAATATATAATCCTGTCATGTTTTGCGGTCGTGGCGGAATGGCAGACGCGCTAGGTTGAGGGCCTAGTGGGGGCAACCCCGTGGAGGTTCAAGTCCTCTCGGCCGCACCAAAAAAAGTTATTGACACACTCTAACGATCGTGTTAATATATAAAAGTTGCTATTAAAACAATATGCGCCCGTAGCTCAATTGGATAGAGCGTCTGACTACGGATCAGAAGGTTATGGGTTCGACTCCTTTCGGGCGCGCCATTATTTTTCTTCAATAACGGGGAGTAGCTCAGCTTGGTAGAGCACTTGGTTTGGGACCAAGGGGTCGCAGGTTCGAATCCTGTCTTCCCGACCATTCAGCAACTAACTTTATATGCGGGTGTAGTTTACTGGTAAAACCTCAGCCTTCCAAGCTGATGTAGTGGGTTCGATTCCCATCACCCGCTCCAGTATGATTGTTCTTTGAAAACTAAACAAACAAGCGTCAACAAACAATAAATGATCATGTTTCTTCTATAGAACATGAGCCAACGTTTTAACTTATGAGCTAAACTCATAACTCTTTTTTGGAGAGTTTGATCCTGGCTCAGGACGAACGCTGGCGGCGTGCCTAATACATGCAAGTCGAGCGGATCTTCATTAGCTTGCTTTTGAAGATCAGCGGCGGACGGGTGAGTAATACGTGGGCAACCTGCCTGTAAGACTGGGATAACTTCGGGAAACCGGAGCTAATACCGGATAATCCTTTCCCTCACATGAGGGAAAGCTGAAAGACGGTTTCGGCTGTCACTTACAGATGGGCCCGCGGCGCATTAGCTAGTTGGTGAGGTAACGGCTCACCAAGGCAACGATGCGTAGCCGACCTGAGAGGGTGATCGGCCACACTGGGACTGAGACACGGCCCAGACTCCTACGGGAGGCAGCAGTAGGGAATCTTCCGCAATGGACGAAAGTCTGACGGAGCAACGCCGCGTGAACGATGAAGGCTTTCGGGTCGTAAAGTTCTGTTGTTAGGGAAGAACAAGTACCGGAGTAACTGCCGGTACCTTGACGGTACCTAACCAGAAAGCCACGGCTAACTACGTGCCAGCAGCCGCGGTAATACGTAGGTGGCAAGCGTTGTCCGGAATTATTGGGCGTAAAGCGCGCGCAGGCGGTTCCTTAAGTCTGATGTGAAAGCCCCCGGCTCAACCGGGGAGGGTCATTGGAAACTGGGGAACTTGAGTGCAGAAGAGGAGAGCGGAATTCCACGTGTAGCGGTGAAATGCGTAGAGATGTGGAGGAACACCAGTGGCGAAGGCGGCTCTCTGGTCTGTAACTGACGCTGAGGCGCGAAAGCGTGGGGAGCGAACAGGATTAGATACCCTGGTAGTCCACGCCGTAAACGATGAGTGCTAAGTGTTAGAGGGTTTCCGCCCTTTAGTGCTGCAGCAAACGCATTAAGCACTCCGCCTGGGGAGTACGGCCGCAAGGCTGAAACTCAAAGGAATTGACGGGGGCCCGCACAAGCGGTGGAGCATGTGGTTTAATTCGAAGCAACGCGAAGAACCTTACCAGGTCTTGACATCCTCTGACAACCCTAGAGATAGGGCGTTCCCCTTCGGGGGACAGAGTGACAGGTGGTGCATGGTTGTCGTCAGCTCGTGTCGTGAGATGTTGGGTTAAGTCCCGCAACGAGCGCAACCCTTGATCTTAGTTGCCAGCATTCAGTTGGGCACTCTAAGGTGACTGCCGGTGACAAACCGGAGGAAGGTGGGGATGACGTCAAATCATCATGCCCCTTATGACCTGGGCTACACACGTGCTACAATGGATGGAACAAAGGGCCGCAAAACCGCGAGGTCGAGCCAATCCCATAAATCCATTCTCAGTTCGGATTGCAGGCTGCAACTCGCCTGCATGAAGCCGGAATCGCTAGTAATCGCGGATCAGCATGCCGCGGTGAATACGTTCCCGGGCCTTGTACACACCGCCCGTCACACCACGAGAGTTTGTAACACCCGAAGTCGGTGGGGTAACCTTTTGGAGCCAGCCGCCTAAGGTGGGACAGATGATTGGGGTGAAGTCGTAACAAGGTAGCCGTATCGGAAGGTGCGGCTGGATCACCTCCTTTCTAAGGATATTGCCGTAAAGGCAATCGGAATGCGAATCTTTCGATTCGTACTGTGGATGTAATCCACATAGTTGTACGCTTGTTTGTTTAGTTTTGAGGGAGCAATTCTCTCAAAGCTTTTTTGTTCCTTGAAAACTAGATAATCGTAAGTAAGAAGAACCAAGAAAAAACCGAGTGATCGCCATTTTAGTTTTTCTCTCTATTTAATAGAGAAATGACCTTTTAGGTTAAGTTAGAAAGGGCGCACGGTGGATGCCTTGGCACTAGGAGCCGATGAAGGACGGGACTAACACCGATATGCTTCGGGGAGCTGTAAGTAAGCTTTGATCCGGAGATTTCCGAATGGGGAAACCCACTGTTCGTAATGGAACAGTATCTTTGCCTGAATACATAGGGCATTGAAGGCAGACCCGGGGAACTGAAACATCTAAGTACCCGGAGGAAGAGAAAGCAAACGCGATTCCCTGAGTAGCGGCGAGCGAAACGGGACATAGCCCAAACCAAGAGGCTTGCCTCTTGGGGTTGTAGGACACTCAACATGGAGTTACAAAGGAACGGGGTAGATGAAGTGGTCTGGAAAGGCCCGTCAGAGAAGGTAAAAACCCTGTAGTTGAAACTTCGTTCCCTCCTGAGTGGATCCTGAGTACGGCGGGACACGAGAAATCCCGTCGGAAGCTGGGAGGACCATCTCCCAAGGCTAAATACTCCCTAGTGACCGATAGTGAACCAGTACCGTGAGGGAAAGGTGAAAAGCACCCCGGAAGGGGAGTGAAAGAGATCCTGAAACCGTGTGCCTACAAGTAGTCAGAGCCCGTTCATGGGTGATGGCGTGCCTTTTGTAGAATGAACCGGCGAGTTACGATTACATGCAAGGTTAAGTTGAGAAGACGGAGCCGCAGCGAAAGCGAGTCTGAATAGGGCGAATGAGTATGTGGTCGTAGACCCGAAACCAGGTGATCTACCCATGTCCAGGGTGAAGGTTGGGTAACACCAACTGGAGGCCCGAACCCACGCACGTTGAAAAGTGCGGGGATGAGGTGTGGGTAGCGGAGAAATTCCAATCGAACTTGGAGATAGCTGGTTCTCTCCGAAATAGCTTTAGGGCTAGCCTCACGTTGTAAGAGTCTT